>QIGT01000483.1 GCA_003230835.1 Gammaproteobacteria bacterium | reverse complement strand
AATGGCTTGTCTAAATATACACCCAGGTTGCCAAGCCTAGAAAAACAAAGAAGCCGGTGACATCTGTGATGGTGGTGAGAATTACCCCGCCGGCAATCGCAGGGTCTATGTTGAGCTTACGTAAAACTGTGGGTAACAAACTGCCTGCAACAGCAGCGACGACAATGGTTATTATCATCGCTGCTGCAATGACTAACCCTAAACTTATGTCTTGAAAGGCAATGGCGGCGGTGATCGCGACTAAGGTAGCCCAGAGCAGGCCATTGAGTAGCGCCACAATGAACTCGCGATTCAACAGCCACATTAAGTTAGATGGCCCGATGTGTCCTAACGCTTCGCCACGAATAATTAACGTCAGGGTCTGAGTTCCGGCAATACCCCCCATACTGACAACAATTGGCATCAGTACTGCCAGCGCGACCACTTTAACAATGGTTGCTTCGAACACGTTGATAACAGCAGCGGCGATAAAAGCCGTGATGAGGTTTATACCCAACCATACTGCACGGCGACGAACAGATTTTCGAATCGGCGCGAAAGTGTCTTCGTCCGCATCTAAACCCGCCCGGATCAGTACAGCCTCATCTGCATCTTCGATAATCACATCAACCACATCGTCAATGGTGATGCGTCCTAGTAGCTTGCCGTTCGCATCGACAACTGCGGCAGATATCAAATCTTCAGCGGAGAAAAGTCGTGCAACTTCAGTGTCTGGTGTGTGAACTGAAATCGCCGGTGCGGTAGTGTCCATCACTTCTCGTACCGTCACTGTTGGGTCTGAAGTGAGGAGTTTGCTGAATGGCAAGATGCCCAAGTACTCATCTTTGGAGTTGACCACGATCAATGCGTCTGTAGTTTCCGGTAAATCTTTGCGTAGGCGAAGGTAACGAAATACCAAATCTAGAGCGTGTCGAGGGCGAATGGTTATGGTGTCGGTGTTCATGAGCCCACCGGCGCTTTCTTCGTCATAAGACAATACCGCTTCAACTCGGGCACGGTCTCTAGTATCCAGCGACTCTAGCACTTGTCCGGAGATGGACTGGGGTAGCTGTTGAAGTATGTCGGCAAAGTCGTCGGTATCTAAATCGACCGCTGCGGCTACCAGTTGCGCGGTGTCCATATCTTCAAGAAAATCCGCGCGCACATCTTCGTGCAGATGTTGCAAGGTTTGGGTGCGAGCTTCTTCCTCAAGTAGCTCCCAAATGACATGTCTTACCTTGTGAGGATAAGACTCCAGCACAGTGGCAACTTCCGCGGGACGCAACGATGCAAGTAAAATCTTCGTTTCATTGGCGGTGTGTGCACCGTAGCCTGCGATGAGTGTATTTAAGCGGTCGCTTTGTTGTTCTTGGTTTGCTGCCATAGGGCACTAGTCATCTAGTTCATAAAAACCTGCTTCGACCAGGTCATTGATGCTGGCGAAGGCTTCATCTTCGTCGTCACCTTCGACGGTAAGCTGGAGTTCGGTACCTACAGGAGCGCCAAGCATGAGCAGGTTCATGATACTTTTACCATCCACCGCTTTGTCATCTTTGGTCAAGGTTATGTGGCTTGCAAAGCCCTTTGTCAGGTCAACAAATTTGGACGCGGCTCGGGCATGTAGTCCTAACGGATTGATCAACTTAATGGTCTTACTCAGCATCATTTAACAGATTGTCGATTGACGCGCAGTGTAGCGACTATATAAGCATCCTGTCCGCAATAATTGCCTAATTTAGGCTGCTGTTGATTACCGAGAGACAGCATATGAGAATTATTCAGAGGTTCCCTAGTTCTCGATGGCGTACCAGCACGCTTTCTAGGCGCGTTGCGAATTTCTTGGAGAGTGTTTGTGCGACGTAGACGCTGCGGTGTTGTCCGCCGGTGCAGCCTAAGGCGACGGTCATATACATTCTGGAATTAGCTTCAAACTGGGGGATCCAGTCTTCTAGAAACTTCGATATATCACCCAGCATTTTGCCCACAAGAGGTTGCTGCGAGAGATAGTCCTGTACGGCTTGATCTTTTCCGTTCAAGGCGCGAAGTTCAGGTAGCCAGTAAGGATTGGGCAGGCATCGAAGATCAAATACTAAGTCGGCATCTACCGGCACGCCGTATTTAAACCCAAAGGACCGGAACAACAAGTTGATCCCCGTGCTGGATTTATTGATCACTCGGCTCTCGATTGTAGAGCGTAGTTCTTGCGAGCTGAGTTGCGTGGTGTCGATTGTTAGATCTGCTAAGTCAGAAATACTCTCTAGTACTACCGTTTCGGCATCAATGGCTTGTCTAAGATCTGTTTGCGCATCTGTTAAAGGGTGACGCCTACGGGTCTCGCTAAAGCGTTGAACTAAGGTAGGGCTGCGCGCGTCGAGATAAATAATTTGGCAATCAACATCCATGCGATCTATGGATAGGAGTATTTCCGAAAAACGATGCAGATCTTGGCCGCGCGCGTCGATACAAACTGCAAGGTGACTATTCTTGTCTGCTTGTTCGCGTAGAGTATTATGTACCAACGATTGCAATAAGTTTGTTGGAAAGTTATCGATACAGTTATAGCCACTGTCTTCGAGAACGTCTAAAGCTGTAGACTTGCCAGAACCAGATCGCCCGCTGATAACAATGAGTTTCACGCAAACTTCGATTTAGGAGTGTTTTTTTGGAGTAGACGCAACATAAGTGCATGTAGCTCATCGTCTGCTGCACAGGCACGAAGTGCTTGGCGGTTAGCTTGATCCACAAAAATCTCAGATAATAATGCCAATGCCTCGAGGTGAGCGTGTTGTTCGTTGGTAGGTACAATGAGCACAAAAAATAGATCGACATCGATGCCGTCGATGGCTTCGTAATCTATCGGGCTAGTAGTGCTTACAAGGGCCACCTGCATTTCGTCGCACTCCATTCGGCAGTGGGGTATGGCAACGCCATCTCCCAAGCCTGTGCTGCCTAGGCGCTCACGTTCCATCAATGCGTCGAACAAGGTATCTTCACTGAGAGTGGGGCTGGACAGTGTTTGCGCAACAAATTGAATGATGCGCTTTTTACTTCCTGCCGCACAATGACAGTGCACGTGCGGTGCAATAAGAAGCTGTTCAAGGCTCGGCATTAATTCAAATACTATTGAGTTGGATGATGGGCGTGGCGTTCTTTGCTGCCGTTGTGCCGCGCCGTGGTTTTTTCTTTGTGTTTAATCAGCTGTCGGTCAAGTTTGGCTACTAGAGAATCGATGGCTGCGTACATGTCATCGGCAGATACGTTGGCGAAAAGTTCTCCTCCGCTGATGTGTGCTGTTGCCTCTGCCAGATGCAGCAACTTTTCTACATTCAGTACCACATGTACCTGGGTTATGTGGTCATAGTGGCGGTCCAGCTTTTGGAATTTTTGTTCGATGTAGGTGTTCAATGATTCTGTTAAGTCGACGTGGTGTCCAGAGATGCTTAATTGCATACAAGCTCCTTATTTTATCGGTGGATGTAGTGACTGGGAATTCACAGTTTGACCTGGGTTTATTCCGCGCAGAAATTCAAACAAGCTGTTTGCGCTCGTTTGAAGGAGGAATGGAAAGCGACTCTCGATATTTTGCAACCGTACGCCTTGCTACATTAATGTTCTGGTCTTTAAGTATTGCCGCGATTTTGTTGTCACTCAACGGTTTCTTAGTATCTTCTTCCGCGGTAAGCTTCTGGATTAACGCGCGAATAGCTGTGCTGGATACTTCTCCGCCGGTGTGAGTGCCCACATGAGATGAGAAGAAGTATTTCAGCTCGAATACACCCTTAGGCGTAGACATGTATTTGCGGCTGGTAACCCGTGAGATGGTCGACTCATGCAGTTCAACTGCATCTGCAACGTCGGCTAGAATCAGCGGTTTCATTGCCTCTGGGCCATACTCGAGAAATCCTCTTTGTACTTCCACTATGCGAGCAGCCACCCTAAGCAAGGTGTCGTTGCGGGTTTGCAGGCTCTTCAAAAACCAACGCGCTTCCTGCAAATTATCTCGTAGATAACTTTTGTCCGGCGAATTTTTAGAGTCTTTAGCGAAGCTCTCATACAGGGGATTAATTCGAATTTGTGGTGTTGCGTCGGAATTCAGCTCTACGAGCCATCGTCCCTCGAACTTTCGAACCACCACATCCGGAATTATATAGTCTGAGATTTCTTCTGCTATGGCAGAGCCGGGTCGCGGATTTAGCGTTTGGATCAGGACAACTATTTCTGCCAGGTCTTGTTCGTTGAGTTTGGTTTTTCGTTTGAGGGTGTTGAAATCCTTCGCGCCCAATAAATCCAGATGATGATCAACCAGGTGTTTTGCTTCGACCAGCCACGGTGTTTGTGCGTCTAGTTGATTCAATTGAAGACCCAGGCACTCACTCAGATCTCGAGCGCCAATGCCACATGGGTCCATGCGTTGCACTATCTTGAGTATTTCTTCGACATCCTCTACTTCCAAATGGTCGTCGATCTGTTGTTGGTTTAGGCTGGCGCAAATCTCATCCAGGGGACTGGCCAACATGCCGTTGTTATCGATGGCATCGACCAGGGCCATTGCGATCACGCGATCCGAGTCTGCAAGTGGCATTAAGTTGAGTTGCCACTCTAGATGGTCATTTAGCGACTGTTGAGAAGAGCGATTGGCAAGTGGGTCAAAGTCTGCATCACCGCTGCTTAAATTGGATGAGGTGGGGTATACGTCTTCCCAGGATGAATCCACGGGTAACTCTTCGGTCAGCGGTTGCGCGATTTGTTCGATGACATCGGCTTCGTCCAGGGAATCGACTTCGGCGTTTGCAATGTCTGCTGCATCGGGCGTAGTAGATGTGCCGTCTGCTGGGTCTGCCTCAGAGGGTTCATCCTCTGCTTTGGTTGGTGTGAGTTCGGCATCAGCGTCTTCGCTCATTTCGAGCATGGGGTTGGATTCGAGTGTGGTTTGTATTTCTTGCTGGAGATCTAATGCCGAAAGTTGTAACAGCCGAATAGCCTGCTGCAACTGTGGCGTCATGGTCAGTTGCTGTCCTAGCTTTAGTGAGAGCGTTTGCTTCATACAAACCTAGTGGTCATGCCTTTTAGATTAGGCGGGTATAAAATAAGAACCATGCCAATCTATCATGTTGTCCCCATAAAACGCGGACTATTGTTCACAAACTGTGAAATACCACACACCCTATATTGAAAACCCATCTCCCAAATAAACCTGTTTGACCACGTCGTTGGCTAAAATGGCCTCGGCATTTCCTTCGGCGATTAAATGCCCTTCATGAACAATGTAGGCGCGATCGCAAATATCTAATGTCTCTTTTACGTTGTGATCGGTGATCAGCACACCAATATTTCGAGCGGCTAAATCTCGGATTTCGCTCTTGATGTCGCTGACCGATATCGGGTCTACACCAGCGAAGGGTTCGTCTAACAGAATGAAAGCTGGCTCACTTGCCAAGGCTCGGGCTATTTCTAGACGGCGGCGTTCACCGCCGGACAGCGTTTGGCCGAGATTGTGGCGTACGTGCGTCAGGTGAAATTCGTTGAGTAGCTGTTCGAGCAGTGCGAGCTGTTGGCTTTTAGATAGGTCTTTTCGTAGTTCCAAGATTGCGCGCAAATTATCTTGCGCGCTGAGGGTGCGAAACACGCTGGCTTCTTGGGGCAAATAGCCGATGCCGGCGTCTGCTCTTGCATGTACAGGTGCGTGGGTTAGTTCTCGATCATCGATGAATATTGTCCCAGAGTCGGCTTTTAGCAGACCCACTACCATGTAAAAGCAGGTGGTTTTGCCAGCGCCATTGGGACCCAACAGACCCACAATTTCGCCGCTGTTCACCGTCAGAGAAACGTTTTCAACGGCAACTTTGCTGCGATACGCTTTGCGTAAAGCATTGGCCCGGAGAGTTGCATTGGGTGCTTTTACAGTGGTTTTGGAGGGGCTTGGCACAGGATGATTACTGAGCCGGCTTCTGTATGCTCGTGTCTTGTGGGCTAAATTCCATGCGCACACGACCAGGCTGGTCGCCAGAATTGGCATCCACCTTTCCCTTCACTATGTCGTAGCGAATGGATTCGCCACTCAGATGGTTGCCAAGTTGCTGCAATGAAGCACCACCTCTAAGGTAGATACGCTCCTGCCCAGTATGATAAATAATCGAATCGGCATGGGCGACAACTTCGCCCTGATCGTCTTCCAATTGCTGGCTATATCGAGCAGGTGAACCCAGCGTGATGATGCGCTCGACTTGATCGCCTTTGATCTTCACAACCATGCTGTCGCCTGCAACACGCAATGTGCCTTGAACAACTTCCACAGAGCCTGTGTAAACAATGGTCTCGTTATGCTGGTCTATTTCTGCGCTGTCACCCTCTATGTGAATGGGTTGCGCAGCGTCTGAAGTCAGTGCAAAACTGTGCGCACAAAGCAGCGTCAATATCATGCTGGCGGCAAGATATTTGGTGGTTGTTCGGAATTTGTCGCCGTGGATATCGCCGTGGAAAGATGACTTACGAATTTTTGAACTGCTGAGGTAGAACAATGGTATGGACCCTTTGATTCTTATTCGAGGAAAGTTTTAGTACACCCGATGCCAAGTCAGCTACCAAGCCCGCAGCCGTGGTGCGCCCGACGCTTGTATCGATCATAACATTTTGATTGGTTTGCGCGAATTGTCGGTCGGGGTATATATAAAAACTCTCAGATCGCAGTGTTATTTGACCTTTACTGGGGTGAATTTGCACCATTTGTACATCTTCTCGCAAATACACCACATCCTCTGCCACACCTTGGGGGTTTGGGTGTTTACGAATGTAGCCATGTTTAGACGCAATCTCCCAAGGCGGCTGATTCGGGGTATTGAGATGGAGTATGGGTAGAGTCATGCGAGTGATTTGGCTGTCGTTATATTGACGGATGCTATCGGCATTCAGCCGATAGTGGAGAGATCCATCTTCGTGCATTTGGTTGTACAAAACCCCTTCGCCTAATAAGTCGGGTTCATCACGCTCAATGATGTCTTCGAAATTGTCGGTGGTGGGTGCTGGCTGCTGTGCATAGTAATAGAGAGAGGCCAATCCGAGCATAGCCGTGACGCTCAGTGCAACTGTTCGCGCGATCAATAAGGCCACCGATTTTGGGCGCTGAGAATCAGTTGAGCAATCTCCACTGCGACGCCATCACCGCCGCGACGAGTCGTAATAAATTGAGCGCGTTCAAGTACAACAGGATGGCCATTGGGGACGGTCACTGCGAGCGCCACCTTGGGGCTGTCAAACAGAGGTAAATCTTGTAGATCATCGCCTATGGCACACAAGTGATCTGGAGGGAATCCTGCATCGATGAGCCTATCCAGGGCATCGAGCTTTGCGTCGGCAGCTTGCTGGACAAATTGGATGCCAAGTTCACGAGCCCGACGTGCCACCATTGATGAGCGACGACCGGTAATGATGCCCACGGCTATATTGTGTTCGATGAGAAGTTTAATACTGGCGCCATCTTGCACATTGAAGTGCTTGAGCTCGTGGCCATCATCGCTATAAATTAACTGACCATTGGTAAGTACACCATCGACATCAAAGATGACACCTCGGATGGAAGCCGCCAGTGTTGCAAGTCCCGGGTCGATGACCACTAGGACTGCTGTACCAAAAGAACGTTGTAGCCAATCCACGCAAGTAACATCACTGCTCCTTCAAAGCGGGTAATCACTGCTCGAGAATTAACTCCATAGGCAAACAGTGCCAACATCAGGGTGAGTGCCAACATCATGCCGCAGTCACGCCACAGTGCCACGGTGTCAATTTGGGTTGGCGCCAGCAAGCCAGGAACGGCGAGCACGGCGAGTATGTTGAGAATATTGGAACCTACGATGTTGCCTATGGCGATGTCGGGATGTCCCTTCAATGCAGAGCCGATGGTGGCGGCCAATTCCGGTAGGCTGGTACCCACCGCAATTATGGTTAGGCCTATGATCATGTCGCTCACACCCAACTCTCGGGCTATGGAGGTCGCGGCATACACCAGTACTTGAGCCGATATGAGCAGAACAATGAGACCAACAACTGCCCAAGCTACACCTTGCGTAGTGGTCATGGTTGGTAATTCGTTTAGTTCGTCTTGTAGTGCCGTTGATACTTCATGACTGGGGTTTCTCTGAGTTTTTACCAGCCGCCAAAGAATGGCTGCCAGCCCCAGCAACAATATACAGCCATCCATGACCGAGAGCTCTCGATCAAACAGGAGTACTATGGCCAGTAAGGTGGCACCTATTAGCCATGGAAGTTCTGTTTGTCGAACTGATTTTGAAAACGGCAATGGAGCCACGATTGCAGTGATGCCAAGTACCAGACCGATATTTGCAATGTTGGAGCCTATTGCATTGCCGACAGCGAGGAGTGGTTTGTCGTCAAGGGATGCGAATACGGCGACCATGATTTCAGGAGCAGAAGTGCCTACAGAGACTACGGTGAGTCCTATGAGCATTTTTGAGATACCTAAATTTAAGGCACAGGCGGCGGCCCCAGACAGGAATCGATCAGCGCTCCAAACAAGCGCGATAAAGCCAAAAATAAGTAATAATAATGGAACCCACATGAAGATTTCGTGGTCTGACTGCGCCTACCCGAGTGTTACCAAACTGCACTTTAGTCGTTCATGGGGCTTGAGCCAACTGCTTAGATCTCTTGTTGTGATTGTTAGACTATTTTCAGGCTCGATTCAGGTGCGGTGTTATACTGTTACACGGACAAGAGTACCTTAGGAGTGTTTGGTGTTGGTGGACGATAGAAGGGCGATATTGGTTATTTGATGTCAGATAATTTGATTGAAATCAAAGGGTTAAATTATTCACGCGGTGACCGCGTCATCTTCGATGATATCGATATGGCAATACCGCGGAGTAAGATAACAGCCATCATGGGCCCCAGCGGTAGTGGTAAGACCACATTGTTGAAAATTATCGGTGGGCAAATTAAACCGGATGCGGGCACAGTACTGGTCAATGGACAGAATGTGAGCCGGATGAATCGCAAAGCGTTGTTTGCTGTTCGCCGCCAGATTGGCATGTTGTTCCAAAGTTCTGCTTTGTTTACTGACTTGTCGGTATTCGAAAATGTTGCCTTTCCTATGCGTGTACACACTGATCTTTCGGAAGAACTTATCCGAGATCTGGTTTTCATGAAACTAAACGCAGTCGGTTTGAGGGGTGCAAGAGACTTGATGCCGGCAGAGTTGTCCGGTGGCATGGCGCGCCGTGTGGCATTAGCCCGAGCCATTGCTTTAGATCCGGCACTATTGATGTACGATGAACCTTTTACCGGTCAAGACCCTATTGCGATGGCGGTTTTGGTAGGATTGATCAAAGGGCTCAATGCAGCGTTGGGTACGACTAGTTTGTTGGTTTCCCACGATATTCATGAGACAGTTAGCATTGCCGACCACATTTTCATCATTGCTGATGGTCATGTCATTGGCGCAGGCTCGCCGGCCCAGTTGCGCGAGAGCAATTCCCGTCGCGTGCACCAGTTTATGCACGGTGAGTCGGATGGTCCGGTACCCTTTCACTACCCCGCAGATGAGTATCAATTCGATTTGCTTGCCGGTCCCGGCGTCCGCGATTAGTCCATGCTGATTTTACTCAGGCGCCTGGGAATGCGCTTCAACGTTTGGATGAACTCACTCGGCCGCGCGAGCATGTTGTGGGTAGATGCGATGACCGGTTGGCCTCGCTTGTCTGACCTTGCCTTGGTTGTGCAGCAGATTTACAAAGTCGGTTTTTTGTCTCTTATTATTATTGTGCTGTCGGCCTTTTCCATAGGCGCAGTGCTTGCTTTGCAGTTTTTCACCCAACTTTCCAGTTTTGGAGCCCAAGAAGCGGTGGGTATCGGCTTAGCCCTGGTTGTTCTGCGCGAGCTGGGTCCAGTCGTCACAGCGTTGTTGTTTGCCGGTCGTGCGGGTTCTGCCATCACCGCAGAAATCGGGTTAATGAAAACAACCGAGCAATTGTCGGCCATGGAAATGATGGGCGTTGACCCACTTCGTCGTATTATTGCACCACGAATTTGGGCTGGCATCATCAGTGTTCCTATTCTCACTGCGATTTTTAATATGGTGGCTATTTACGGCGGCATGTTGGTAGCTGTTGAATGGCTGGGCGCAGACTCCGGTGGATTTTGGACCGGCATGCAGGAACAAGTTGAATGGTGGGAAGACGTCGGTAAAGGCATGCTGAAAAGTGTGATATTTGCCCTATTGATTACTTGGGTAGCGGTATTCCAAGGCTATGATTCGCTGCCGACGGCTGCAGGCATGTCGATGGCCACTACACGAACTGTGGTGATTTCCTCAGTGCTTATTCTGGCCACAGACTTTTTGTTAACTCTAGTTTTGTATGGAGACTTGTAATGCGTATGCGGACAATTGAGATCAGCGTGGGAGTGTTTGTGCTCGCAGGCATGCTTGGACTTGTCTTTCTTGCGATACAAGTCAGTGGTGTCAATTTTTCGCGTGGCGAAGAAAGCTACCAGATCACAGCTCGTTTCAACGATGTTGCAGGCTTGCGAACACGTGGCAAAGTGAGCATGGCTGGCGTCACCATCGGCCGAGTGAAAAGTATTGAGGTCGATATGGAGTGGGGTGATGCCGTCGTCACCATGCAAATGTTTGGCAGCCCGGGCAAACTCACCACTGATACGGGTGCCAAAATTCTCACTGAGGGGATTTTAGGTACTCGATATATCGGCTTGCTCCCGGGTGCAGATGAAGAAACTTTGCAAGCAGGCGATGAAATCACAGATACCCAAGGTGCGCTTGTATTGGAAAATTTGATTGGCGAGTTTTTGACCAACTTAGGAGGTTCTAAATGAAGCTCACGCGATATTTTAATCATGTTAGATGCCTGTTGATGATTGGAATTGTCAGCTTGGGCAATGTGTATGCGCAAGATGTAAACCCCAAAATAGCCCAAGCGATTAGCGCGGTCACCGCGCAAGAGGCGGTCGAACTGGCGACAAATGAAGTTTTGAGTCTGATTGAGACAAGCCGAGAGTATGCGAACTCAGACCCAGAGCGATTTTATACCGAGGCCGAAGTCTTATTGCGACCGGTTATAGACTTTCCGAGATTCGCCCGCAATGTGATGGGCGTACATTATAAAAGGGCGAGCCCCGAACAGCGCGAGCGGTTTGCCGAATCCTTTAAGTGGAGTTTGGTGCGAACCTACGCCTTGGCTTTGACAGAATTTCACTCGGGTGAGGTAAATGTACTTCCGCCCAGACGTAAATCACGCAATCCCAACAAGGTAAATGTTTCCATGGAGATAAAACTGCAAGGTAGTTCGTATTCTGCAGTGTATGTCATGCAACGAAAAGACGATGTCTGGAAAATGCAGAACCTCATTATTGAAGGCGTTAATATAGGCCTAAATTATAAGAGTCAGTTTTCTGCAGCCATGAAAAAAACCGAATACGCTGGTGACCTTGACGCGGTGATTAGCGCTTGGACGAATTTTATCGGCGCAAGTGAAAAGACCGCCACCAATGCAGGACAATAGCCGTGTCGGTTGAATTGAGTGCCGAGTTTATGCTCCGTGGAGTAGAACTCAGTTTTGATTCGGCTGAGCAGATTAAAGCAGAAGGTATGACATTGATCGGTACCGCTGATACCCCCATCACGGTTGATTTTCAGCATCTTGTGAAGGCAAATAGTGTCACAATTGCTGTTATGTCGGCGTGGTATCGATGTGCCTCGCAGCAAAATAAGACCATTGAATTTGTGAATCTCTCTCCCGAACTGCGTAACATCATCGAATTTTCCGGGCTGACAGATACACTGTTAAGCCGTGACTAGTCGAGTTTTATAAATGAGCCCTACAGAAATTTCCGAAAAAATAACCAGCCAATTTGCTGATGCTGTGGTGACGGTAAACTTAGATGGGAACCGTGCGGTTATAGAAGTCGTTAGCCAAGCTTTTGCTGACATGAATAGAGTTCAAAAGCAGCAAGCGGTTTATGCTTGTATCCAACAATACATTGCCGATGGCCGCCTTCATGCGGTCACCATCAAAACCGAATTACCCGCCGATTAAACCGAGCTAGACACATGGACAAATTGAGTATTACAGGCGGTGCACAGCTGCGAGGCCGCCTACGTGTTTCTGGTGCAAAAAACGCTGCCTTACCCATATTGGCCGGTACCTTGTTAACCGACGAGCCAGTGACTATTAGTAACGCACCCCATCTCCATGACGTCACTACGATGCTTGAGTTGCTGGGGTGTTTGGGGGCGCAGGTGGCGGTTGACGAAAAGCTAAACGTTGAGGTTACCGCTAAGAATTTGACCGAGTTGTTGGCTCCTTATGAATTGGTAAAAACCATGCGGGCGTCGTTTTTAGTATTGGGTCCGCTAGTGGCGAAATACGGAGCGGCGGAAGTTTCTCTTCCGGGTGGATGTGCAATCGGTTCGCGACCCGTTGATCAGCATTTGAAAGGTCTAGAGGCGTTGGGTGCGGCTGTAGAGGTCAAAGATGGTTACGTTAAGGCGCGTGCCGCCAATGGTTTGGTTGGGGCCGAGGTATACATGGATTTGGTTACCGTGGGTGGCACCGAGAATCTTATGATGGCGGCGTGTTTGGCTAAGGGAACTACACGTTTGCACAATTGTGCGTGTGAGCCTGAGATTGTTGATTTGGGCAATTTTCTGGCCACATTGGGCGCTGATATTAGTGGCTATGGCACACCGACTATAGAAATACACGGCGTATCTAAAATGTCGGGCGGACAACACCGCATAATGCCTGATCGAATTGAAGCGGGAACCTACTTAATCGCCGCCGCAGCAACTGGTGGGTCGATAAAGCTTGTTGATGTGGACGCGCGCACGTTGGGTGCATTGTTGGAAAAACTTCAACAAGCAGGCGCACAGATTACAGTTGGTGATGATTGGGTCGAGCTAGATATGCATGGTGCAAGACCGATTGCAGTGGATATTGAAACATCTCCTTATCCTGGGTTTCCTACAGACATGCAAGCGCAGTTCATGGCCCTCAATAGCATTGCGCAAGGGACCTCTACCATTCGTGAGAATATCTTTGAAAACCGCTTTATGCATGTACAAGAAATGAATAGGTTAGGCGCTAATATCGAACTCCATGGTCATTCGATGGCGGTTGTACACGGCGTTGATGAGCTACGCGCAGCGCCTGTAATGGCAACAGATTTGCGTGCCTCTTCAAGCCTGGTGATTGCAGCCCTAGCGGCGCAAGGCACGACAACAATTGATCGCATCTACCATATTGATAGAGGTTACGAGACAATTGAGGAAAAGCTACAACAAATTGGTGGCGCGGTTCAACGCGTCAGTTAGTTGATGTCAACAAGAGGCTAAAATGGGATTAGTAATTGTGCTTAATAAGGGGCGCATCTTAGCGGAGAGTTTACCACTCCTAGCCAAGTGTGGCATCGAGCCGAGTGAAAACCCGAATGAATCAAGGAAGCTGATATTCGGTACGACCACGGGTGAGCACCAGTTGATCATTACCCGCAGTGCAGATGTGCCCACCTATGTTGAGCATGGTGTGGCAGACATTGGCATCACAGGAAAAGACACGATTCTAGAGTACGGTAGCAATCTTGATTTCTATGAGCTGCTGGATCTACATATCGGTAAATGTCGGATGATGACCGCGGGTCCGGTAGGTGTAGAAGAACCAGAAGGTGTGCTTCGAGTGGCTTCAAAGTTCGTTAACATTGCACGTAATTACTACCACAGCCGCTGTCGCCAGGTGTCGTTGATTAAAATGTCTGGTGCGATAGAAATCGCGCCTATGTTGGGCTTAGCAGACTGCATAGTCGATATTGTAGACACCGGCAACACCCTAAAAGCCAATGGGTTGGAAGCTCGTGAGACCATCTGTGATATCAGTACTCGAGTGATTGCTAATCGGGCTTCTATGAAAACAAAATATGATGCAGTAGAAAAATTTGTAGCAGACCTTCGCGATGTCGTTCAAGCGTGAAAATTGCGCGGCTAGATTCTAGCGATGGTGGGTTTAATGCCAGCCTAGACAGGTTGCTGTACTGGGAAATGGGCCGTGACAGTGAGGTTGAGCGAACTGTGTTTGAGGTGCTGCAAGCCGTACGATCCGATGGTGATAAAGCTCTGTTGAGCTACACGCAAAAGTTTGATCGGTTGGCAGCCGATAGCGTTGCCGAATTGGAGTTATCCCAGCAAGACTTACAACAGGCATTGAAACGAATCGATGCCGGTGATCGGCGGGCGTTAGAGGCCGCAGCCAAGAGGATTACCACTTACCATGAGCATCAAGTAGAAAGCTCTTGGTCTTACGAAGATGAGATGGGTAACCAGCTTGGGCAGAAAATATCTCCGCTAGAGCGCGTGGGGGTTTATGTTCCCGGTGGTCAAGCAAGCTATCCTTCGAGCGTGTTGATGACTCTGTTGCCGGCAAAAGTTGCCGGTGTCGAACAGTTAATTGTTACTGTGCCGACACCAAATGGTAAGCGTAACGATATGGTATTGGCCGCGCTCGCCATTGCTGGAGTGGACAGCGTGTTCACCATAGGAGGGGCACAGGCTATTGGTGCTCTCGCTTACGGTACGCAGACAATATCGCGGGTAGACAAAATTGTCGGGCCTGGAGGCGCGTATGTGGCTGCAGCCAAGCGACAAGTATTTGGGCATGTGGGCATCGATATGATAGCTGGGCCTAGCGAAGTGTTGGTCATCGCAGATGGCACTACAGATGCGCGGTGGATTGCTTTAGATCTTTTTTCGCAGGCAGAGCATGATGCGTCTGCTCAAGCGATACTGTTGTGTACGCAGCGCGAGTATCTTGATGAGGTCGCAGATCACATGCAAAAACTGCTGCCGACAATGCAACGCAAGGACATCATTGCAAAATCATTGGAGAATCGTGGTGCGCTGATTTTGACCAGAGACCTTGATGAAGCTGTCGCCATTTCTAATCGGGTTGCGCCTGAGCATCTGGAGTTGCATGTTAGCGATCCTGATCAGTACTTAGCAAAGATCAAACATGCCGGTGCCATTTTTTGCGGGGCATTGGCCAGTGAGGCGCTAGGTGACTACGCTATGGGCCCTTCGCATGTATTGCCTACCTTTGGAACTGCGCGATTTGCCTCTCCCTTAGGTGTTTATGATTTTCAAAAACGCAGCTCTGTCATGCGTGTGTCGGCCGCAGGCGCGGCGCAATTGGCTGCTATCAGCGTACCGATTGCTACAGCCGAAGGTTTCCAAGCTCACGCTAACGCTGCCGCGGCGAGGGCCCAACAAATCAATAGTTAAACGACTGGGTTAACGACTGGGGTTAGGCAGATCGCCAGCCACTGCTATGGCGTGAAAGCGTTGTTGTTTACGCATAATTTCTATTTGAATTTCTTCACCAGGACGAGATCGTGCGATGACGTCCGTAATCGCATAGGCATTGTTGGCGGATACCTCATTTACCGACAAAACAATATCACCTGCTTTGATGCCTGCTTGGTCGGCAGGACCTTGATTCGCTACCCGGGTCACGCGTAGCCCAGTGGTTGTGTCTGCTAGCGGTTGTAGTGCTAAGCTGACACCAAGCCAACCGCGTATCACACGACCATGTTCAACGATTTCCCTCATGACATACAAAGCGATGTGGGCGGGAATCGCAAAGCCTATGCCTTCGTTACCGCCGGTTTGTGAAAAGATTAGAGTGTTGATGCCCAGTAGGCGCCCCTCATAGTCTATCAATGCGCCCCCAGAGCTGCCTGGGCTGATGGCAGCGTCTGTTTGGATGAAGTCGTCATAGGGGCTGTCGGTAATCACCGTGCGGGAAAAAGCACTGATGATGCCTTGTGAGACGCTGTGACCCAGCCCGAAAGGGTTACCTATGGCGAGCGCAACATCGCCTACTTCTGGCAAATCTCCGTGCAACTGTGAAATGACCGGTAGATTTTGCGCAGCCACCTTAACCACAGCTAAGTCTGTGTGTGGATCGCTACCGATAACTTGTGCGATGGCAGTTTGGTTATTCGCGAACATGACCAAAATTTCATCGGCTTCTTTGATGACGTGTTCGTTGGTCAATATGTAGCCGTCGTTGCGAATAATGACCCCGGATCCCAGCGAGTTTTGAACCTGTGCGTTGCCTGGAAAGCGCTCGCATAAGCTTCGATAGTTAGGGTTGCGACAAGGCAGGCCGCTTCGAGAAAGTTTGGATGCGTAAATATTGACGACTGCTGGTGCTGCTTTGGATACGGCGCTGGCATAACCGGGTTTGTCTGTTTGAGTGGCTTGTAACCCGATTATCGCAATGCCAAGGAATGCCCCCACTACTGCGGGTATCAGGATGAATCTGGTCAATTGGCTCATATCTTTTTCATTGATTGGAATTAAACTGTATTGCTTTGAATTAAGCGACTCGCTAAAGTCCCGCGCCGTGCAATCTCCTGCAAAAAAATATTACGAGAAACTTGGGACCGGTGAGTTTCTTCAAGACGCCGCGCAAGCGCAAGTGGTGTCTTTGTTCGAAGATCTGTATCAGCGATTGCAAAATCGCCCGCGCAAGCCCCAGGGTTGGTTAAAATGGTGGTCACGCCTGGGTCGTAAAGAGCCTGAGAAACCTATCGAGGGCTTGTATATTTGGGGTGGTGTTGGGCGGGGTAAGACCATGCTGATGGACCTTTTTTATGACACTCTGCCACCCCAGACCAGGTTGCGGATGCACTTCCACCGCTTCATGCGTCGTGTTCATGAGGGTTTGACACGTTGGTCGGGTACCGCCAACCCACTGCGCAAAGTTGCACAAGAATTTGCCCAGGAGACGCAAGTATTGTGTTTCGATGAATTTTTTGTTGCAGACATTGGCGATGCGATGATCCTCGCAGAGGTCATGGCTGAGCTCTTCGCATTAGGTGTTACCTTAGTGGCTACCTCTAATGTAGAGCCTAGGCGGTTATATGAGAACGGTTTGCAAAGGCGGCGTTTCCTTCCCGCCATTGATCTTTTGTATGAACACACCTTTGTGCATGCCATACAAGCAGGTGTAGATTTTCGGCTGCGTACCCTGGAACAGGCAGAAATTTACCATTGGCCATTGGATGCAGCGGCAGAACAAAGCTTGAGCCGTAGTTTTACAGCACTTGCACCCGAACAACCACAAATTGAAGTGATGTTGAATATTGAGGGACGAGATATTCGCGCGCGCCAAGTAGCAGATGACGTGGTTTGGTTTGATTTTACCGATTTGTGTGAAGGTCCGCGCAGCCAAAATGACTATATTGAACTGGCTATGATCTACCACGCGGTGGTATTGAGTAACGTTCCGAGACTGACCGCCAGCAACGAAGATGCTGCGCGCCGGTTCATCAGCCTTGTGGATGAGTTTTATGATCATGGCGTAAAACTCATCATCAGTGCCGCGGAGCCTATTTTGAGTCTTTATCAAGGCGAGCGATTGCGTTTTGAATTCGAACGCACCCAAAGTCGATTACTGGAAATGCAGTCGCACGAGTATTTGGGTAGGTCTCATCAGGCGGCTTCCCATCCTCTTCAGCAGACATGAGCGCAGGCATGAGCTAGCGGCAAATGAAGACTAAACCGGTGTTGTAATGACCCGATGGCTAATTTATCATTCGCGCTCCCAAAAATGGGGGGACTTTTGTGCGCGCACAAATGGTTCGCGCACAAATGGTTAAAAAAGAAGCTAGAGGCACAGAATGAAAACAGTAAGCATGCGTGACCAAGATGTCGAAAGGACATGGTGGGTGGTTGATGCAGAGAGTAAAACACTCGGACGAATAGCGACGGAAATAGCGCATCGTCTGCGTGGGAAGCATAAGCCAGAGTATACTCCGCATGTGGATACCGGCGATTTTATAATTGTTGTTAATGCCGAAAAGGTCCGCGTTACCGGTAAAAAAGAAACCGACAAAATTTATTGGCGGCACAGTGGCTATCCGGGTGGCATTAAGGGCACCAGTGTTGCAGCCATGCGTGAAACTCACCCTGAGCGCATCATAGAAAAAGCTGTGAAAGGTATGTTGCCACGCAATCCACTCGGCCGCGCCATGTTTAGAAAACTGAAAGTCTATGCGGGTGCGCAACACCCTCATGCTGCCCAGCAACCGACCATCCTGGAGATTAACGCATGACCGACTATAGTTATGGAACGGGTCGCCGCAAGACCTCAGCCGCGCGTGTTTTCCTAGCCAGCGGATCCGGTCAGATCACTGTGAATAAGCAGTCTCTGGACGAATTTTTTGGTCGTGAAACATCGCGCATGGTAGTCCGACAACCTTTGGAGGTTGCTGAGCTCACGTCGAAGCTTGATTTAAAAATTACCGTAAAAGGTGGTGGAAATTCAGGTCAAGCGGGTGCGATTCGTCATGGTATTGCGCGAGCATTGGTAGAATATGATGAAAATCTACGCGCTCCAATGCGAGCGGCCGGATTTCTCACGCGTGATGCGCGTGAAGTGGAGCGCAAGAAAGTTGGCTTGCGTAAAGCGCGCAAGCGTCCACAGTTCTCCAAACGGTAATTTGGGAACAAACAAGCCAATTAGCGCGTTTGAAATCGCGGAAACAGTCTGCGTTGTGATAAACTCGCGCGCGGTTTACAAGCCATAAGTTAAACTATTGGGAGCACGATGCCTTGAGCAGCGATGCAAGTCATGAAGCCCCCGCAGCCGATGATCAAAATAGCGTTAATACGAATCGACGCTACTTCTTGATTTGTGCCACATCTGCTGTGGCAGGTGTTGGTGTAGTCGGTGCAGCGGTGCCTTTCGTTAAGTTCTGGAATCCAAGTGCTAAGGCAAAAGCATTGGGTGCGCCAGTTACCATCGATTTCAGCAAATTAAGACCAGGTGAATTGCTCAGCCCAATACAGGGTTGGCGCGGCAAGCCGGTCTTTGTTGTATATCGCAGTGCCGATTCTATATCTGCGCTGGAGGCAAATACTCTCGATCTCGCAGACCCCAATTCCGAAGTTATCGAGCAACAGCCAGCCTACGCGCAAAATGCCACTAGATCTCGACGACCAGAAATTGGAATTTATCTAGGTATTTGCACTCATTTAGGGTGCTCGCCTAAATTTGTTACCACAGACAATTTTGAGAGTACCGGTCAGGGTGGTTTTTTCTGTCCTTGTCACGGCTCTCGCTTTGACTTTGCTGGCAGAGTGATTGCCAGAATGCCCGCGCCAACAAACCTTGAGGTACCGCCTCATCGATATGTGACAGATACAGTGATTGTTATCGGCGAAGAAGGAACTGCCTAATGGAACCGACTAATTCCCCAGGCAAAGTGGACGTATCGAAAGGTTTCATGAGCTGGATAGATGAGCGCTTTCCAGCCACGGAAACATTCGAATACCATATGTCGAAGTACTACGCGCCGAAGAATTTCAATTTCTGGTACTACTTTGGTGTTCTTGCCATCGTCATGCTGGTCAACCAGCTTGTAACGGGTATTTGGCTCACGATGAGTTATACGCCCAGTGGTGAAGAGGCGTTCGCATCTGTCGAATACATTATGCGTGACGTGGAATATGGCTGGTTGATACGTTATCTGCATTCTACCGGTGCATCGTTCTTCTTTATCGTAGTCTACTTACACATGTATAGAGCCCTGCTGTATGGCTCGTATCGTGGACCGCGTGAATTACTGTGGTTAATTGGTATGGCGATCTTCATTGCCATGATGGCTGAAGGTTTCTTTGGCTATCTGCTGCCTTGGGGCAACATGTCCTATTGGGGTGCCCAGGTGATTGTTTCATTAGCCGGGGCGATTCCAGTGGTGGGGCCTGATCTCATGGAATGGGTGCGGGGCGACTTCCTTATGTCTGGTGTGACGCTGAACAGATTCTTTGCGTTACACGTTGTGGCGCTGCCATTGGTATTGGTTATATTGGTCTTTGTTCACCTGGTTGCATTACATCATGTGGGATCGAATAACCCAGATGGTATCGAGATCAAGAAAAACAAAGGGCCAGACGGAATTCCGTTGGATGGCATTCCCTTCCACCCTTATTATACTGTGCATGATATCCATGCGATGGTGTTGTTCTTCATCGTGTTTTTAGCGGCGGTATTTTTTGCACCTGAAATGGGCGGCTATTTCATAGAAAAACCGAACTTTATTCCTGCAGACCCGCTGGCGACGCCAGACCTTATTGTGCCGGTGTGGTACTACACCCCCTTTTATTCGATGTTGCGGGCTTCAACATTTCCCTTGTTTGGCATGACAGCGAAATTCTGGGGTCTCGTCGTCATGGCGGGTGCCATTATCATCCCGGCGGCTTTACCTTGGCTTGACCGCAGCCCGGTTAAGTCGATTCGCTATAAGGGGATGTGGTCGAAAAGCATGTTAGGGATCTTCGTTGTGAGCTTCTTTATCTTGGGTTACTTGGGTACTAAGGGTCCAACGGAAGCAAGAACAGCGGTCGCGCAAATCTGTACCGTGCTCTATTTTGCCTATTTTGTGTTAATGCCCTGGTACACGCGAATTGAGAAGACGAAGCCAGAACCTGAGCGGGTAACGTTTTGATGAAAAAAATATTGTTGGCTACATTATTGCTTTTACCCAGTCTTACGTGGATTAGTGCTGCGGAAGTTACCTACGAGATGGAACCTTTTGCGGGCGATTTGGAGAACCTTCCATCCCTGCAAAATGGTATGCGCTTGTACATGAACTATTGCATTGGCTGCCATAGCTTGGAATATCAACGCTACGAACAAACCGTAGACTACCTGGGTATTCCCCACGACATTGCGCTCGAGAATTTAGTGTTCACGGGACAGAAGATCGGTGAACTCATGACCACGGCTATGGCTGAGGAAAAAGCTAAAAATTGGTTCGGTGCTGCACCACCAGATTTGACATTGATCACTCGAGCCAAGAGTGCGCAGTACGTTTACAACTATCTGAAAACCTTTTATGTGGATGAGTCCCGGCCATTTGGGGTAAATAATAAAGTCTTCCCTAATGTGGGGATGCCAAACGTGCTGGTGCAACTCCAAGGTATTCAACATAGCCCGTGTGGTTCGCAAGAGCACTGTAGCGACCTTATTCTGGAAGAGGATTCGGGTCTGTATTCTGCTGCGCAATTCGATACCGCTGCGTATGATCTTGCCAATTTTCTCTACTACGTTGGTGATCCGAGTCGTTTAGAACGGCATCGAATCGGCATTTTCGTATTGTTGTTCCTGGTAATTTTAGGGTGCTTTACCTATCTTTTGAATCGGGAATATTGGAAGGACATTCATTAGCGTCTTGCAGACACTAAACCACTTTCAGCCCGCTTAATCTTATGCCCTCCAGTTGCGAGGGCTGACTCTCGAGGATTGCTACTATGAGCATTGTGACCAAACGATCATCTATGACCCTATTTTCAGACGGACGAGATCATTACTCCCATCGGGTCAGAATGGTACTGGCGGAAAAAGGGGTCACGGTAGAAATAGTCGATGTCGAGCCAGGTAAGAAACCTGAAGATTTGTCAGAAATTAATCCCTACAATTCTTTGCCTACGCTGTTGGATAGAGAGTTGGTGTTGTACGAGGCTAACGTCATCATGGAGTATCTTGATGAGCGCTTTCCCCATCCACCCCTACTTCCGGTTTATCCCGTTCAGCGTGCGCTGTCGCGACTGTGGATCACCCGGGTTGAGAAAGAGTGGAGTGCCAAGCTTGATTTGCTCATGGCAGGTAAGGGTCGGGAAACAGCCTTGACCAAGGCGCGCAAGGAACTGCGAGAAAGTATCATTGCGATAGCGCCGATATTTGGTGAAAAGCCATTTTTTATGAACGAAGAATTCTCCTTGGTTGACTGTTGTGTGGCGCCAATACTGTGGCGATTAAAAGAAGTCGACATCACGTTGCCAGAAAAATCTACCCGACCACTACACAAATACATGCAAACCATGTTTGAGCGAGAAGCCTTTCGGGCAAGCTTGACTGAAACTGAAATAGAGATGCAGGAATGAAGTCGCAACGTCCTTACTTATTAAGGGCGTTGTATCAATGGGTACTCGACTGCGACGAAGTGCCGTATGTGTTGGTCGATGCATCAATATCTGGGGTGCAAGTTCCCCAGAAGCATATTGAAGACGGACAAATTGTCCTCAATCTGGGCCCTAACGCTGTGCGTGATTTGGTTCTAGGAGATGAATTTGTCATGTGCAGTAGCCGTTTCGATGGGCTGACCTTCGAATTGGTGTTGCCAATAGAGAGTGTCAAAGCGATTTACTGTAAGGATACTGGTGCCGGGATGGTGTTTCCTGAAGGGCTTTCAGCGGCAGCGCAGGGATCGTCAGATGTTGAACAAAAACCCACCCCAGTAGAAGCTGTGCTGAGCTCCGACCCCGATCCTAATAAGCCAACGCTGCGTCTAGTCTAGTTCGCCCTAAAAAACCCTTCGCTAGACTTTAATCAGGGCCGACTAGTCAGAAGCTGCCTAGTCTAAGTATTCGAATACCTTAATGATTTTTTCTACGCCATAAACCTTTTGTGCTGCGGCGACGGCGTTGTCGGCATGTGATCGCGTTACTAAACCCATCAAGTAGACTATGCCACTCTCTGTCTGGACTTTGATTTTTGTTCCAGCGACATTTCCGGTGGCGTACAGTCGACTTTTAACCTTGGTGGTTAACCAGCCATCATTGGAGCGCGCCAGCAATGAGGTGGGACCGCTGACACTGAGTTCGTTGTGTACTTTTCTTACGCGACGTAATTTTTGCGCCACCGTGCTGGCATTTTCTCGTAGCGTATCTGTGGCCACCTGCCCGACGATCAATATGATTCCATTGTAGGCAACAATGACGATATGTGAGCCTCTGTAGTTTTGGTCCGAAGCACGAATTTCGCGCTCAACTAATCTTTCCAGTACAGTATCGTCAATGACGACACCTGGGGTGCGGCGTCCTGGATCGTTGGTGAGATTGCATGCAGAAAGAAAAACCAAGGCGGTCATGAAAAAAGCGACTCGGGTCATAAGCATGTGATTTACCGTGTTTGATTGAAGGGCGTAGTTTCCGTAGTTGCCTGGGTTAGGTCAATGTGAATGCGGACTTTATCCATCGAAATTCTGCACTTTGTGTGTGCCCAGACACAGCGACAACATCAAACCGAGCGGGCAAGTGTTGGTAGCGAGGCTGGCATTTATTGAAGTGTTTTGCAGCACCGATGATGCGGTGTTGTTTGGCCTTATTGACACTTGCCGCAGAACCACCAAATTGAGTACTGTGGCGATAACGCACTTCAACTATGACTAGAATATTGCCTTGTATTGCGGAATGGTCGAGCATGATGAGATCGATTTCGCCCAACTTACAGCGATAGTTCTGAGTGATAAGAGTCAGCCCTTTGCGGCGTAGAAATTCAAGTGATAGCTGCTCGATGAGTTGGCCGCGATTTTGCGTGGGACTGCCCAAGATAGCCCCTTAGTCTGGCGCGTTACTTCCAGATACGGTCAGTTGGACCAGGTCTAGTTGGCGGCGAAAGCGACCATTTTCTTGCAGCCATAACCTGCCGCTGGCGGCAGCTAGGGTGAACTGTGACTGGGCTTGTAAAATGGGTAGCCAAGTCGAAACGGTGTATGCATCGAAACCCAAAGCGTATAACTCGGAAAATGGCGTGTTGTCTAAATCAAAGGTACGGCGCAGCGATTCCAAACTAGCGTGGTGAGAAACGAATACGGGTAGCTCGGTGATATTAAAACCCTTAAGCACCGATGATACTTGTCCACGAGCAGTTTGCGAGGTGGCGTACACAGGTAATTTATCTGCATAGTGGTAGCGCAGAGCGGGAACTAATGCGCGTGCTTCTGTGTTAGAAACGAAAGCCACGACGGCATCTAAATCTTTGCGGGCTCTGGCTTGGAACTCAACTTTCTTACCGAGGAAATTTTCTAATTCGCGATGTCGTTGCTGGCTATTGCTGACCTGCATAGCCTCCCCGACAGCTTCGGTTAAGGTTTTAATGTCGGCAAAAATCGCAGTAGAGGCAAAGTATGGCCAATGTTTTTGATACTCGGTTGAGGCGCGAACTGACCAATTCGCGTCACTTCGCACGATGAGCACTCGCTCATGACCTGCACGCAGTACGTGTTGTGCGAGAGATTGGGCTTCATCTTCAATGGCTATGCCGAGCTGGAAGAGGTTATGGTTTGTTACTGGAAGAGGTTTTGGTGTCTCGTTTTTACGATAGTTAAGCAGCAGTCGCGGTTTGGTAGAATGTTCTGACAAGGCGGCGAATCGCTCAGCGTTGGGTTTTAGCAATGGACCCACCACCACATCCACATTATCGACCAGCACACGCTCCCATAGTTGGGCAATGTCGGTTGAGCCGGTATCATAGATGTGAACGGCGGGGATTCGAACAACTGGGCTTTTGTCTACTTGGGCTTCGAGGTAAGCGGCAATGAAGCCGTCGCGTAGGGCTACGCCCGCGCTTGCATAGGGGCCGGTTAGGGGCAGCATCAGACCAACGCTTGGAATTTCATAGTCTGCCAGCTTGAGTAACGCTTGCGGGGGTGAAAGATTGGCTGGGTGGCTCGGGTTACGTTCTCGCCAGTCTGCCCATAGGTCTTTTTGTACGGCAACAGATTGGGCCGCCTGGAGTTGTTGTTGCAACGACCACCAACCTTGGTGATAGCGATGGCTGAATACTGTAGGACCTGATTGCGCAAGGCTAAGCGCAGCCCATACTTGGTCATGAATATCTGCAGGGAGTTGGGCTGAACCGAAGCCCGCTATGAGGGCTGCTTGAATCAAGCCGTCTGCCGCGCAGCGATAGTTTTTGTATGCATTACAGAGGTCTGCGATCAGTAAATAGTCCACAGTCGTCCATTCTGAGAGTGCCGCAAGCGCTTCTTGAGCCAGCCCATAGTCCTGCAAACCTTGCCAGGCCGAAGCCCGCAAGCGGGAAGTTTGATCAGCCTGGGGTGTGGTTAAGCTGGTGATTCGTAAAGGGGCAAGGGCATCTAAGACATATTGCCATGCTTGGTCCGTGCGATATTGATTCGCCGCCGCCAAGCGCAAGGTATGGGAACGTGTTGAATTTGGCGCTAAATCTGCTTGGGCGAGTAATTCTGCAGGATCGGAGCCGATGATATCTGCTGCCCTATTGGATAGATCAGAGGTGCTCTGACAGCCATTCATTGTCAAAATGAGCAAGCATGGCAAAATGATTGAAATAAGGAAACGCATAGGCATGTCAGTGGTTCTCAACACGGGAAAATTATATGTCGTCGCAACGCCCATTGGGCATCTCGGCGACCTTACGCGTCGAGCAGAAGATGTCCTCAAATCGGTGCGGATAATTGCGGCAGAGGATACCAGACGGACCCGAGTGCTGTTAGACCATATTGATCACCGAGTTCCGGAGCTGCTTAGCTTGCATGAGCACAATGAAGATTATGTGAGTCTAAAGCTAATCGACAAGCTAAAACTTGGGGCTGATGTGGCGCTGGTTTGCGATGCTGGAACGCCATTAATCAATGACCCTGGGTTCACGCTCATTGCACGGGCTCATGAGCAAGGCATAGCCGCCATTCCTGTGCCCGGAGCTTGTTCTATCACTGCGGCACTGAGTGTGTGTCCGTTACCAAGCCATCCTTTTCGATTCATTGGCTTTTTACCAGCAAAGTCGAAGGCGCGGCGTGAACTGCTGAGGCGCAGTCTGATCACTGCTGATGCATTGGTATTTTTGGAAGCACCGCATCGAATACTGCAAACGTTAGAAGATTTGGCTGCATTAACCCCGCGGAAATTGATGCTAGCGCGGGAGATGACAAAGCAATACGAAACTCTTTTAGTGGGTACACCGCAGCAAGTTCTTGAACGACTAGGCAACAACCCCAGAGGTGAGATTGTGGTTATCGTTGCAGCCACTTCTCAAATTGCTGTTGGCATCGATGAAGTGAAGGTTTTGGAAGCGCTATTAAAGGAACTGTCACCCGCACAAGCGGCAAAGATTGCTGCGAATATCTGTGACACCAGCAAGTCATTGATGTATGACTTAGCGATTAAGTTAGGGTACTAGTGTTCTATCAGATAGCTAGGCCACTATTTGATGATGAGTAAAATTAAACACTGTGCTTGTAAGTAGATGGGTCTGGACCTACCCTTGCGGGCAGAGTTAGCTGGACAGTCGCTGGTTGCATTTCTAACAAGAGGTGCAACGAGAGGAAAGTCCGGGCTCCATAGGACAGGGTGCCAGGTAACGCCTGGGGGGCGTGAGCCCACGGAAAGTGCAGCAGAGAGTAGACCGCCATTTCTAGCCTCGGTTAGGGTTGGTAAGGGTGAAAGGGTGCGGTAAGAGCGCACCGCGCGAGTGGTAACATTTCGCGGCTAGGTAAACCCCGCCCGGAGCAAGGCCAAATAGGAATCCATTGATGTGGTCCGCATCGGATTCGGGTAGGCCGCTGGAGGTTTGTGGTGACGCAAGCCCTAGATGAATGACTGTCCTCGACAGAACCCGGCTTACAGGCTGACTCTTTCTATATATATGGAATATAAACTCCCTCCTATATTCCCAAACACTCCAAATCTTAAAGTAAATTCTAGATATCGAGCGTATGCACCGGCATTACATGAATATGTTGTGGAAAACACCTGCTGATTAGTCAAAAAGTCCTTATATTTCCGTAGGTTATGGCGCCTCTTGGCTTGACTCGACTGAAACCAGGGATATAGTAGGGGAGTTGGGTAATTGTGGAGAAATGTGGATATTTATGCTTTCCGCCAACGGATATATGCGTAGGTTTCCCTCTTTGGATCGATGTTTCGTGGTATCAACAATGCAACCTTGGATAACAAAGGTCGTATGGCACTTCCGTCTCGCAGTCGCGAGATGGTGCTGTTGGCTAGCCACGGCAAAATTGTCGTCACCATCGACATGCGTGAGCGTTGTTTGCTGCTGTATCCCTTGCCCGAGTGGGAAGTGGTACAAAGAAAATTAGAGAGTCTTTCCAACGTTAATCCCCAAGCGCGTTTGCTGCAAAGGCTGTTGATAGGTCATGCCACTGATCTAGAGCTTGATAGCAATGGTCGAATACTACTGCCTACTTTGCTCCGAGATTATGCAAATCTCAAGAAAAAATTGGTGCTGTTGGGTCAGGGAAATAAAATTGAAATTTGGTCGGACGATATTTGGCGGGAAAGAATGGAGTCATGGTTAGATCGAGACACCAAAGGGCTTCTCGACAATGGTGATGCATTCACCGGCTTGTCCGTTTAGTGACCCATCAAACCCAACAGCCAGACCTTCAGCACATTCCCGTGTTATTGGATGAAACACTGAATTGGTTAACTCAGTCTGGGTTAGTCGAGGCGCAAGCGGGAATATTTGTGGATGCCACCTTTGGTCGCGGCGGCCATAGCCGTGGTTTGCTCGAAAGAATAGGCCCTGATGCAAGAATCATTGCTATTGATCAAGATGCTCAGGCAGTCGCGGCCGGTGAATCCATGGCCAAAGAAGATCAAAGATTGTCTGTGGTTAAAGGTCGTTTTTCAGATCTGGCACGCACGCTTGACTCGATGGGAATTGAATCCGTGGTTGGCGTGCTGTTGGATGTTGGGGTGTCGTCGCCGCAGTTGGACGATCCACAGCGAGGTTTTAGCTTCAAAACATCTGGTCCGTTAGATATGAGAATGGATCCACAGCAAGGCGAGAGTGCCGCACAATGGCTGAACACGGCATTCGAAGCAGATATCGTGCGTGTGCTAAGAGAGTTTGGCGAGGAGCGCTTTGCCAAGCGAATTGCCCGCAACATTGTAGCCAATCGACCATTACAAACTACCGCTGAACTCGCTGATGTGGTCAGCGCCGTCATTCCTCGGCGAGCGCAACCAGCGAAACATCCGGCAACCAAGACTTTTCAAGCCGTTCGTATATTTATAAATCGCGAGTTAGATGAACTCAAGGAAGGTATTGAATCTGCGTTTTCGGTGCTGTGCCAAGGCGGTAGATTAGCCGTGATTAGCTTTCACTCGTTGGAAGATCGCATTGTGAAACAGCGCTTTCGCGAGTTATGCAATCCGCCCCCTATGCCGCGTCGGTTACCTATCGCAAATGCATCTATGCAAGTCCAAGCCAAGGCAATCGCAGGACCCATAAAGGCAGGTATGGCCGAACTGGCTAGAAATCCACGAGCACGTAGTGCCACCTTGCGCGTGATAGAAAAAGTTGGTGAAAGTGGCTAAGAACAAGCCGGCGAAAGCCAGAAAAGGAAAGGGTAAAGGTAAAGGTAAAGGCTATGGGGAAGTAATCCGTGCACGGGCTGTTATTGCACCCTACCTATGTTTTGTTGGGTTGCTTGTTGTGTTGGTCGCAACGGGCTTGCAGGTGGTTGATGGCGCTCAAACTATGCGCACTTTATACGGTGCGCTAGGCAATACCCAAAAAGAGTTAGACGGGCTGTGGGAAGAAAATAGTCGATTACAGCTCGAGCGCAGTACGTTATCCAGTTTGCAAACCATTGAAGAAGTTGCGCAAAACGACTTGGACATGCTCTTCCCTTCGCAGTTTGAACAGGTCGCGCAATGAGTCCTTGGCGCCACTATGTGCTGTTGTTTGTGTTCGGTGGCTGTATAGCTGGCGTTTGTGGACGGATTATATATCTATCAGTTACGCAGCACGACTTCCTGCAGAAACAAGGTGATGCCCGGTCGGTACGGGCAGAAGATATCCCCGCCATGAGGGGGATTATTTCCGACCGGCAGGGAGAGCCGTTAGCGATCAGCACTCCGGTATATGCTGTGTGGACAGACCCCAGTGAAGCTACATTCGAAAGCAAGGATCTGCAGGTGCTTGCGGATCATTTGGATGTACCTGTGCAAACCTTGCAAGCTCGTTTGAAAGCGTATCGATCACGTGAATTTGTTTACCTTAAACGTCGTGTGAGTTATCGAGTTGCCGAAGGTTTGTTGGCGGCTGGCTTGGAGCATGTGTATTTGAAGCCGGAATATCGTCGTTATTATCCGGCGGCAGAAACAGCCGCGCACGTGGTGGGGTTAACTAATCTAGATGATATGGGTATTGAGGGTATTGAATATGCCTTCGAAAGCCAGTTGCAAGGTCGCCCGGGCGCTAAGGTGGTGTTGAAGGATGAGCGCGGCACCACCATTCGCGATTTAGAGTATTTGTCTGCGCCTGTATATGGGCAAGACCTCAGGCTGAGTATTGATCTAAGTTTGCAATATACGGCTTATCGAGAACTGAAATCTGCGGTGGCCAGTCACAGTGCTGTGTCTGGGTCAGTGGTCATGATTGATGTTCGCAATGGCGAAATTTTAGCCTTGGTCAACCAGCCTTCGTACAACCCTAACGATATTTCTGGGCATCTCAGTGGTATGCGCAATAGGGCGGTAACAGACCCGTTTGAGCCTGGCTCCACGATCAAGCCGTTTACTGCATTGGCTGCTCTGGAATCTGGACGATACGAAAGCAATACACCTATTGATACCGCGCCGGGCTATTTTCATATCGGTAGGAAGCTGATTGAAGATCCTGTGAACAGAAAGACACTCACGCTTAGCCATGCGCTTGCAAAATCGAGTCAGGTGGCCATCGCCAAAATTGCTTTAGATCTTGAACAAGAAGCAGTATTCGATGTGTTGCGTCGAGCCGGGGTAGGAGATGCGCTAAGCACCGGATTGCCGGGTGAGGGTTTGGGCTACCTTGACAGTGTGCAGTTGCGTCTTCCGATTGTGCGGGCGTCTATGGCCTATGGCTACGGTTTGTCGGTAACACCGCTACAGCTTGCGCATGCGTACACGACGCTCGCAACAAAGGGCAACAAAATTTCACTTTCCATCGTCAAGCGTGACAGTGAGCGAATCCACAACGAACGGGTGTTTGACGCTTCTATTGTAGAAGAAGTTTTGCTGATGATGGAAGGGGTTACAGCCAAAGACGGTACTGCCCCCGGCGCTGCTATCAATGGCTACCGGGTAGCGGGTAAAACCGGCACCTCACGTCTGTTGGGCCCTGATGGATACGATGATCAGCGGCATGTTGCATGGTTCGCTGGAATTGTGCCGGTGTCAGATCCACGCTTGGTCATCGTCGTGTTAATCAACGAACCCAAGGCCGGACTCAGTGGTGGTGGGGTAGTTGCGGGCCCAATTTTTGCTCGGATTGCGCAGCGAAGCTTACCGTTGCTGGGGGTCGCCCCAGATAAACAGTTGATGGCCGATGTCTCAACGGTGCCTGCTGTTAAAGGAGGGCGTGAGCAAGGATGAATCTAGGTGAATTCATTGGTGATGTGGCGCCGTTAGGTCTGGCTGATATCGAGTTGGCTGGTTTGAGTGAGCACACCGCAGAAGTCCAGCCTGGCTACGGTTTTATTGGCGTTGCGCAAGATTCCCAGATTCTTACTCAACATTGTTTAACGGCCCAGCAGCAAGGTGCGTTGATTTGTTTAGTTGATAATCGCACAGACATAGATATCGAGCAGTTTGATGTGCCGGTAGTTAAATTTGCTGATCTGGCGCAAAAACGCGGGGAGCTGGCCGCACATTTTTATGGTGACCCTTCGCGCGATCAGATATGCGTAGGCATCACAGGAACCAACGGCAAGACGTCCATTGGTTACCACATTGCAGACTTGAGTGCGCGCCTTGGAGTATCCATAGGCTACAGCGGTACACTCGGCTGGGGTAGCTTAGAGAATCTGCAAGACCCAAACCTGACGACGGGTAATGCAGTTTCATTACAACGGCGGCTTGCTGAGATGAAGTCGCAAGGAATGAACCGCGTCGTTCTGGAGGTCAGTTCGCATGCGTTGGATCAAGATCGGGCAGCAGCTGTGCGATTCGACTATGGCGTGTTTACCAATTTAACCCGCGATCACCTCGACTATCATCATACCTATGAGGCGTATGCTGCGGCAAAAACAAAACTGTTCACACAATGGCCGCTGAAATGTGCGGTGGTGAATATTGATGATGAATTTGGGCGGGGGCTGGCCACAAGTATAAGTTGTAAAACAGTTACCTATGGTGAGCAAGGGGATTGGAGTTGGGAAATTATTCCGTCGGCAGCCGTTAAAGATACCGTAGTTTGGAGAAGCCCGGTCGGGGAAATAAAAGCTACTGTACATGTGGTTGCCGACTATGCGCTGGCAAATATTACAGCCTCTCTTGCAGTGTTGAGCGAGATGGGGCACGCCTTGGAAGAGTTGCAGGCGGTGGTTGAAAACTTGGCTGGTGTTCCAGGGCGTATGGAAATTGTTGGCGATCAGCGCAGCAACCAGCCATTGGTTATTGTTGATTATGCGCATACACCAGATGCGTTGGAGAAGGTATTGCAGGGTCTTCGTCGTGTTTGTGTCGGACGTTTGGTTTGTGTAGTGGGTTGTGGTGGTGACAGAGATGCCGGCAAGCGTCCACTGATGGGTAAAGCTGCTGCGACGCATGCTGATTTGGTTTGGCTGACGTCAGATAACCCTCGAAGTGAGAATCCCGTGCAAATTATTGCCGATATCCGTGCAGGAATAACCCAAGGTGTGGTGTGGGAATGCGTAGATCGTGCTGAGGCGATTTGTCGCAGCATTCATGCGGCGGGCGCTAACGATATTGTCCTTATCGCTGGCAAGGGCCATGAAGATTATCAAGAAGTAGAAGGTCAGCGGTTTGCGTTCGATGATCGGCAGGTTGCGCAAAGTGTTTTGGTGGAGATGCACTAATGTTGTTGTGGTTAACTGACTATCTGTCTTCCTCCATCAGTGGGTTTGCGGTATTCCAATACCTGACTTTCCGCACCATGGTCAGTGTGATGACTGCGCTGATGATGTCGTTACTTATCGGACCGTATGTGATTAACAAACTGGCCCAGCTTCAAATTGGTCAGACAGTGCGCAGTGATGGTCCAAAGACTCATCTCAGTAAAGCTGGAACCCCCACTATGGGTGGGGCGCTGATTCTAATTGTAATTTTTGTTACGACGTTATTGTGGGGCGATTTAACCTCGCGTCATGTATGGGTGGTTTTGTCTGTCACTATGGCTTTTGGAATCATCGGCTGGGTAGATGATTATCTGAAAATTTCGCGTAAGGACAGTGCCGGATTGGCTAGCAGGTGGAAATATTTCTGGCAGTCTGTCGCTGGTCTAACTGCAGCGGTATTTTTGTATTCATCTGCGCAATTGCCTGCTGAAACTGCTTTGATTGTGCCCTTTTTTAAATCCGTCGCCATACCTTTAGGTAGCGGGTTTGTCTTGCTCAGCTACTTGATGATAGTGGGTATGAGTAACGCGGTGAACCTAACGGATGGGTTGGATGGTTTGGCCATTTTGCCTACGGTTATGGTGAGCGCGGCGCTGGGATTGATTGCCTATGTGGCTGGTAATGTAGAGTTTGCTGCCTACCTACAGATACCCTATATACCTGGCGCGGGCGAGCTTTCCATTTTTTGCGGTGCGTTGATTGGGTCGGGGCTGGGTTTTCTTTGGTTTAACACCTATCCCGCTCAAGTATTCATGGGAGATGTGGGTGCACTCGCGTTGGGGGCGGCGCTAGGTGTGATTGCAATTATAGTTCGACATGAAATCGTATTGCTGATCATGGGTGGGCTATTTGTACTCGAAACTGCCAGCGTAATTATTCAAGTGGCGTCGTTTAAGTTCACCGGTAAACGGATATTTCGCATGGCGCCGATACATCATCATTTTGAGCTCAAGGGGTGGCCAGAACCCAAGGTGATTGTGCGTTTCTGGATTGTGACTTTGGTACTCGTGATCATCGGTCTGTCAACGCTGAAGCTGAGGTGAGATGAAAGAGCGTGTTGCAGTTTTAGGTTTTGGAGTTACCGGACAATCCGTGGCGCGATACTTGCTTAGGACGGGGATTGAACCTGTTGTGCTGGATACAC
>QIGT01000176.1 GCA_003230835.1 Gammaproteobacteria bacterium | reverse complement strand
AAAATGATAATTATTCAGAGGTTCCCTAGAATTAGCCACGGATAGCGGCTGTCATTCATGAGTAATACCTTGCACAAAGGTAGCTCGGTAACTGCAAAAGTGTCTTTAGACAATTGTGGATGCAGGCTGAAATTCATCTCTTCGCGTGCCCGCCTACCCAAACAGGACTAGACCAAGCAATGGCGTCGTTGGCTAGTACCACTCGAACATAGTAGTAATCGCCTTGTCGCGCGCTTGAGTCTTTGACCTCAAAGCTGATTACGCGCTCGCCTGATTCTATGACTTGCCGAAGAACGGTGGAATCTGCATAGGCGTCTACCTGTTGGATATGGTTGACCCTGTTGCCATCGAGATCGCGGATGGCAAGAGAGAAACTATCTGCGGGCACTCGTTTGTGTGGGCGGTATATGGGTGGTGCGCCTCCAGTTTCGGCGTTCTCAACGATATCGAATTGCAGACGAGTGGTGCGCTGAATGTTTTCTAAGCGCAATAAAAATGAGCTAGTGTCGCCTCGGGTTTTTGTGCTGAAGCGGTGCTGATTTGGCTTGTCTTTGAAGTGCTCGGTGGATTGTCGATAAAAACCAGAGTCAACAGATTCAAAACTAACGAGGTCCGCGTTGTGTACTTCTAATGTACCTTCCCACGCCCGCCATCCTCGCGGATTGTCTCCTGGATGGAACGGTTGAGACTCTGAGGCAAAAGACAACAGGAAAGTGCCTGTTTTACTTGTCTTGCTCCCTTTATAGTCTATGTAGGACTCCTGCCACAGAATGTCGCCGTTCTTAATCACTGTGATTGTATCTATGGGTGCAGTTCCAATAACCTTGCCTGCTATGACGCGGCTTTCAGAGAATGGTGCTCGCTGGCCCATTTGCGCGCCATTAACTGCGAAATCGAGAATGATACGATCGCCCGTGGTTGCGTAGGAGCGCAGCCCCTTCATGCCGTCGAATATAGCATCTGTAGTACGTTCCCTTGCCATGATCGCCCCTAAACCACCACGTTGGGACAAAGAGCCGCCGAGTGGGGCTGAGTAGCCGGGTTGGCTGAGGTGATTGTCAGATGCGGCGGTGAATCCAACTTGATTGCCATGCTGCAAGTACATCTTGCCGAACCACTCAAAACTACCGTGCTGAGACATCACTTCAACCAATGGTTCCAAGTCAGGGTCGCTTTGCCGATAGTCGCCAGCTTGATGCGCATGAGGAATGACAACAACATCCCGTGTTGCGGCATGGTTGCGTAGACCTTGATACAACTGGCTTAGCGTTGGGTAAAACTGCACCGGTATGCGCAAACGGTTTTGTGGGGTGCGATACAGAACATTGTGATGGCCGCCATCAATGTTTCGCACCGTCCATTCATAGCCTAGATAGGCAATAAACTCTCCTTGTTCGGTGTATTTCTCCACGTTGTCCCGCAGCACTTCCCATTCCGCATCGTCGAGCCAAACGTCGTGCTCGGAATGGGTTACATAGTCGAGGCGAGCATCATCTCGTGCCCACTGCATGAATCGGTCTGGGGTACCGATGCCTTCTGCAAAACCGGAGTGACCGTGTGTGTCACCCCAGTAGATGCGATCCCGATCTTCGCTAGTCACCAGGATCGGGTTTATTTCGCCACTAATATTTCCATCCACACTCGTGATGACAGGGAAGTACACGCCTTCTTTGAGCAAACTGACTTCTTTGTTAGTGATGACGCCTTCGCTATCAACTTCTAACCAGGTTTCATTATCTAAGCTGACGGTCCAATTTGGTATGGGCCCGCTGGCGCGATTGAAGAACTTGTCCTGAGCGCGGATGCTCAATTTAAATTTCTCTTCAGGTTTGACAATGGACGGTGCGAAGCCTGCGACAGCATGAATCGGCAGGCCGATTATTTTAATGGGTTGGATAGGTAAGCTGAAAAATTGTCCATTGCCCGTGAAAGAAAGATATAGGGGCAGGGGCATATGGTCGCTAGACATTGACGGCATCATTAAACCGGGCGATCCAGAACTGGTGTCACCGAAAGTCAGAGTGATAGTGTCACCTTTGACAAGAGTGCCAGATGCTAGCTTGAAGGTTAGCGTGGGTCGAGTATTGCGAAAACCACCGTGCATACCTGCTAAGGGTAGGCTGGTCGCCGCAAAAGACACCTTAGGATTGCTTGATTTGATCGATATATAGTTGGCAGCAGAGGCTTCGTTGGCTTGCCAGGCGCCAAAGTTGGCAATGAAATGGCGCGCAACCATAACCCCGCCGCCAGTTTGAATTGATCGCTCACCAACGGTATAGGTCTGATTAATGGTAGCGTAAGTACCTGCTGTAAATGGTCCCAAGTCAGCGTTTAGCGTACCTAGGGCATTTGGGAAGTCGTCTAAGAATGCAAACTCGCGAATGACTCCATCTAAAGCCTTAATCGCGGTGATGTTGCCTGGCTGGCCGAGAATAGTCGCTACGACGCGAGTAGCGTTGACTGGAATATAGCCGCCATTAACAGCATAGGCGTTGAGCCACTCCCACATTATTTCAGCGCGCGCCTTGGCGTTCGCTGGGTCAGTAGGCAGCACATCGATGTCTGCTTTTAGCCGCGTGACCCGACTACGAAGGTCATCTGGAAGGTAGTCGACAGCTTCTAACGTGGCAGCTTGTGTGGCAGCTTGGACGTTGACAGAAGAAAGAGACAACGCCAGGACAACGAGCCCTGAGATTATAGAGTTGATCATGGTCACGGTTTACAACGTAAAGCGGGAACTCTTGCATAAATCTGCAGCGAGGTGAAGCTTTTGCTGGCGGATCGAATCGAACGCACAGATTAGTGTGGTGGGTCACCAGCCAAAGTGGTGCGATGCATGACCCGTAGGTGACCATCATATCCACCCTGAGCGCAATGTTGCACTGACCGATTATCCCACATGATGAGCATGTCCTTTTGCCATTTGTGTTTATACACAAACTGGTCGGTTAGGCAGTGGGAGAATAGTTTTTGCAGGACGAGTTCTGCTTCGTCATCAGCCATATCTCGGATTCCAATGGTATAGACTGGGTTCACCCACAGCACTTTGCGACCTGATTCGGGGTGGGTTCGAACGATGGGGTGTGCTTGAGTTTCCCAGGCACTGTCACTGGGTAAAATTGTCATACTGCGCCCCCGGCCCCCAGTTGTTTCGAACCCCTCATGGCTATAGGGGCGTCGAGCGCTGTGAATAGCCCACATATCTTCGATTTCGTTGCGTAGGCTAGGGTCTAAGGTCTCATAGGCGCGAATACCGTCTGCGTAGTGTGTATCACCACCTAGGGGTGGGACCACTTTGGCGTGCAGTATGGTTGCGCTAGGGGGCGAGGCTTGAAACGACCAGTCTGAATGCCAAGATGCGCCGAAGGGTGGAATTTGTTCGTCTGGGTTGCGCCGTACTTCGAGGATGTTTTGATACCCATCCATTGCTTTCACGTAAGGCTCGACGCCGAAAGATCCAAAATGAGAGGTAAAGTGCTGCAACTCTTCGTGTGAAAGAGGTTGTTGGGGGAAATAAATAACTTGGTATTGTAGCCACGCCTCGCGCACAGATTGAACTTGTTCTTGGTTGAGGTCAGATAACTGGATACCTGTCAAAGACGCGCCGAAATCGTTTTCATGAGCCGCTACTTGCAGCCTCATAGGCTATTCCAGTTAACTTGCAGTACAAACAAGGTGGCGACAGCAATGACTGCACCAATGACTAGAATGACTAAAAACATACCTGCACCATCCTCTTGTTCGTGGTGCGGGTGGCGCTTGCGCTTTGTCACCATATAGATGACACCTAGGAATATGAGAGCTGGTACGAGAAACTGTACAAGGTAGCGCATGCGACAGGTTATCCTAAACGATACGATCTCTGAGCATACCCAGGACTTACCCAAAATGTCCAATTGAGAAGTCTACGAATAATATGTGCAGTTCGTATGCACTATGCTTCTTTGCAACGGTGGTGTTCGGGCTATTCAATGACCGCTTGATAAGTGAGCACTTGAAAATCTTGGCGAATGTTAATGTGAGCATAGGGGCGCACCTGAGTCATCAGCACGCCGACAATCTGTTGCTCAGGGTCAATCCATGAGAACGTACAATAGGCCCCACCCCAATAGGCTGATCCCAGTGACAACGGGGTTGCGGCTTCGCCGCGATCCGTGACTACGGCATAGCCTAAACCGAACCCCATACCAGGACCGGGTAGCCACAACGGTAAGTCTGCAGTGTGATTTTCCAACATCAAGCTAACAGTACTGGGTGCCAACAACCTCACACCATCTAGTTCACCACCGTTGAGCATCATCAATTGAAAGCGTAGATAATCTCTCACGGTTGACGCGAGGCCGCCAGCTCCACGGTATAAGGTTTTTGGACCTGTGACCCAGCGACTCTGGCTAGAGCCAGGGTCTTGAAGCACAATTTTTTCATCTTCGCCTGGTGTGTATTGGGCCGTTAGTCGGTTCGATTTGTCAGCATCCAGATAGAAATGTGTATCCGGCATATCCAGGGGTAGGAAAATTCTTTGCGTGAAAAATTCATCCAGTGACATGCCGGAAATGATCTCGACCAGTCGTCCAACTACATCGGTTGCTATGGAATACTGCCAAGCTTCACCCGGTTGGTAGTTCAACGGAATTTTTGCAAGCTGTGTAATAAGCTCGGCATTGTTACTAGCACGTGGCAGCAGTGCTTGTTGGTAGGCCCGGGTGTTGCCGATGTAAGCGTTAGCAAACCCTGCGGTATGAGTCAGTAGGTCGCGTATTGTGATGGCTCGGTCTGGTTTGATCAACTCGCCACTTTCACCACTCGCATCGCCAGTGGTACTGACTTTAACGTCGGTGAACTCAGGGATAAATTTGGCGACAGGATCGCGTAACTGGAAGTGGCCTTCTTCCCATAACATCATCAGGGCAAGCGAGGTGATTGGTTTTGTCATTGATGCGATACGGAATATGGCATCGGTGCGCATGGCCTTTCCTTGGTCTACATCCATCTCTCCTTGGGCTTTAAAGTGTATGAGCTTGCGGTCTTCCCTGCGTCTATGTAGGTCTGCATAACAGCTTCGATGCGAGCTAAGCGTTCGCTAGACATGCCTACAGATTCAGCTTTTGCTCGCGGTATCTGTTGCGCTGAGGTATGGCTTGCAACTGCAAACATTAGCAACCCACACATCATGGTTCGAACCAGATGATGTCCTGTTGGAGTCGTGACTGTCATTGCGGGTTACCTTTCTCAATTAATAGCGCCTTGGTTAGGTTGTAGTAATTGCTGAGCCGCAAACCATATAGTTGAATCATCAGAACCTCTAAATAAAATTGTTGGAATGTTTGGTAAGTACTAAGCGTCTGGAAAGTAAGTATGGGTTATTTTTTGGTGTAACGTAGAGAGCTGCTTTTGGCGTGCACCTACGTAGCGATGTAATTTTTCGTTTTCGAGGTTGCGCACTCTGGCACGTTGTAACTGCTGGCGCATACGGTTGATGAGTTTTAGAGGTTCAGTGTTTCTCGGCAGAGATCGCAAACAGTTGCGTATGGTACTAAAGCAACGCAATAAGGAGCGGGGTAATTCTGAGTTCTTCAGTAGGAATTCGAGCACGTCGCGTTGATTGATCGGGTTTTGTCGGCTGATGAAGTAGCCTTGCATGGCGTCCAGAGAATTGAGTATTGAGCGCCATTGAATATCGCTAAAGGGCGCCAGCGTTGACTGTGCTGAAAGCAAATTACTACTGCGTAGGTCGATAATTCGCGTCGTCATGTCTGCTCGTTCGATAAAGTTGCCTAACCTTAAAAACTGCCAGCTGGCATCGTGTAACATCGTCGCTGATAGAAAACCATCGATGTGCTGCAGCCGTTCGACAACATGTTGCAAGGCGTTACTGCGTCGGGTCCGGCTCAACGGTTCCTGAATGGACTCCTGCGCATACAAGTGAGCATCGTTAATGTGTTCATACGCTGCTCTGGGAAGCGTGCCTCGAAGGGTTCGCGCATTCTCACGGGCATAGGTCAGGACACTGATCAGCGAGCCAGGGTTTCGAGTATCACTGAGCAAAAAGCGCGTCACACTTTTCTCATGCGAGTTGGGACTTACATACAGTGTTTGATATGTATCTTGATTTGCGAGGATCTCAACCAGCGGTAACCATCCCAGCTGGAGCTTGGTGGGTAGATCCATGAGCAAATTAGCATTCACCGAAACCAAGCGTGTAATGCTTCCGGCACGCTCTAAATAACGCCCTAACCAATAAGTTCGAGAGGCAGTGGTGGACAGTGTGCGGCTGCTCATTACGTATCGATTACCCAAGTGTCTTTGCTGCCGCCACCTTGTGAAGAGTTAACCACGATAGATCCTTTACGCATCGCCACCCTGGTAAGCCCGCCGGTGCTAACATAGTGAGATGCGCCGCTGAGTATGAATGGACGTAGATCAAGATGGCGAGGTTCTGCATGGGTGTCGATCAAAGTTGGCGCTGTGGATAGATTGAGCATGGGTTGTGCCATATAGTTGCGCGGGTTTGCACGAATTTGTTTGGCAAATTGATTTCGTTCTTTGCGGGTTGCTTTAGGACCTATCAACATGCCGTATCCACCAGATTCGTTGGCTGGTTTGACCACCAGCTTATCTAAGTTGTCTAACACAAAATCACGATGTTGTTTCTCTACGCATCGGTACGAAGGCACGTTAGACAACAAGGGCGATTCGTTCAGGTAGTACTGAATGATGTCTGGCACATAGGTATAAATGACCTTGTCATCGGCTACCCCGCAGCCAGGCGCATTGGCTAAGGCGACCTTACCGGCACGCCAAGCCCGCATGATGCCGGCCACACCCAAGGTTGAATCAGCGTTGAACACTTCTGGGTCTAAATAGGTGTCATCGATGCGTCGATACAGAACATCTACTCTGACTAAGCCTCGAATGGTGCGCATATATAAATATTCGTCTTTGCCAACTTCTAGGTCACGGCCTTCGACCAGTTCTGCTGCCATGGCGTTGGCAAGGTAGGTATGTTCGAAATAGGCAGAGTTATAGATTCCTGGTGTAAGAACGGCGATTTGAGGCGCGCTTGTACTATTGGGGTTCAACGAGCGCAGGCACTTTGCCAGTTCTGCAGGATAGTCGTTGACTGGGTGAATGACATTGGTGGTGAACAGTTCAGGAAACACGCGTTTCATTACCTCGCGATTTTCCAACATATAGGAGACGCCAGATGGCACCCTCAAGTTGTCTTCTAGGACATACAGCTTACCGTCATCATCACGTACTAAGTCGCTTCCGCAAACGTGTGCCCAGGTATCGTGCGTGGGGGATATGTCCATACATTCTGGGCGAAAGTCATTAGACTTTTCGATGTAGGCGCGTGGGATGAGCCCGTCTTTGAGGATACGCTGTTGATGGTAGATATCGTCGATAAAGCAGTTCAGAGCTTTAACCCGTTGTATTAAACCCTTTGTTATGTGGTCCCACTCGGTTTTAAGAATTAACCGAGGGATGATATCGAAAGGCCACTCACGGTCAATGGTGCCGCTTTGTTCACCGGAATACACTGTAAAAGTAATCCCCATGGAACGAATCGCAAGTTCAGCTGCGTACTTTCGCTCTTTCAGTTCATCATCGTCCAGTGCGCCGAGCATGCGTTTTAAGCCGGTAACACCTTTGCGAGCCCGTCCCGATGGGCAGATCAGCTCATCCCATGTTTTGTCTGCAGGATAGTCTTGCCATTGTATCGCCATGATCAGATTGTACACTGGTTAATAGACGACACAGAAGTGTCAACCCTTGTGTGGCATGGAGTGTGGCACGGAGCTTGCGGGTTTGTTCCCAGCAATCCCAAATTGCTATATACATGGTAAACTGCCAGGAGGAAACTCTTGGTCTGTAGCGGGGTGGTGAGGTCGATGTGCAAAAACTCAAAGTAACGATACTCATCTACGCAAGTTTGTGCGCTTGTTTGTCCAATTTGGCATTTGCCGAATCGCAATCTGAGCCTGAAACGCCACCGCCGGCAACTCCAGCTGCGCAGACACCTGGACTTAGCGTGGATGAAATATTGCACCGAGATCCTCAGCGTTCAGACTACGTGGAAGACGTTCGCTGCATTTCGGTACGTAAGATACGCAGTGTCGAAGTAATCGATGACACCCATGTTGCCTTCCATCTTCAACGAAACAAGCATTACTTGGTTCAGTTTAAGCGCCGATGCCCTGGTTTGCGGCGTGGCCAACCCATCATGTATGCACCCAGATCCAACAACCTGTGTGTGTTAGATTCGATACGTACTGTGTATGAACGTGCCAGTAATAATTTTCAGCCAGGCGTGAGTTGTGCTATCCCTAATTTTCAAAGCGTGACCAAGGAACAATTGGTACTACTAAAAGACGCTTTGAAAGCTGAAAAGCGCAAAGCCAAGAAAACTTGAGTGGAAGATCAGTGGTTGAATTGGGCTAAGCGCCTGCACAGTCTCGCGGCTACTGGGCTGCACTTTGGTACAGATGAATTCGATCGTGAGCGATATGAGGAAATCGCCAACATCGCGAAATCTATGCTGGGGAGTTTGGGTAATGTCCCGCTAGAACGGATACGTGAGCTTGTGTCAGATTCAGGGCAAGGTTATGTCACACCACAGATTGATGTACGCGGTGCGGTGATACGTGGGGGCAAAATTTTGTTGGTCCAAGAAAAGTCGGATGGGTTGTGGACATTGCCTGGTGGTTACGCCGATGTGGGGCTGAGTGCTGCTGAGAATGTGGCTAAAGAAATATTCGAAGAGGCCAGTTTGCAGGTCGCGGTTGACAAGCTGTACTGCGTTCGCCATAAAGCCAAACACGACTATGATGCCGACGTGCGTGATTTTTATAAGTTCTATTTCTTATGCCACTGCCCTGATGATCATTTGGCTAAGCCCGGATTAGAAACCCAGGCCGCTGAATTCTTTGCGTTGCAGTCGTTGCCGCCGCTGTCTACTGGTCGTGTCATCTGCGCAGATATTCATTTGGCATTTGAGCACCAAGCTAACGCGGCTCAGCCTACTTTATTCGACTAACAATCAGCCGCGAACGAGACCGCTGCAGAACGCAAACGTAAAACAGCTGCACGTGCAGGTAGAAAGGTGAGCGCAACCAAGGCAAAATCTAAACCCTGGAAAGTGAGAAGGTGAGAGTGGCATAGATGAGTGGGTACAGTACGAAGCAAGTAGCTGAACTCATTGGTATCAATTCAGACCAAGTGCGCCACTATGTGCGCCGCAAACTGGTGCAGCCAGAACGTGGTGAACGTGGGGAATTTCGCTTTTCATTTCAAGATGTGGTGCTGTTGCGAACAGCCAAAGGGCTGCTGGACGCCAAGGTCTCTACGCGTAAAGCTTATCGTGCCCTGGTAAAACTTAAGGCTGAACTGGCCCAAGCAAAAACCCTTGCTTCTCTGCGCATTTATGCCAACGGCTCCCACGTGGTGGTGAGAGATGACGCCAGCACCTGGGAAGTTGAAACTGGGCAAACGACACTAGATTTTACGATACAAGATTTGGCAGGCGATTTGGCAGGCAATGTTGCGCAAATCGCAGCAAAGCATGTGCGTCAAGCAGAGTGCGCTTCAGACCTCGATACAGATGAATGGTATAACTTGGGCTTGGACTTAGAAGAAGTGGAGCCTAAAAAAGCCCCTGATGCGTATAAACAAGCGATACGACTGGATCCAAAAAACGCTGATGCCCAGGTTAATTTGGGTCGGCTCTATCAGCTTGATGGCGACCTAAAGTATGCAAAGCGCCACTACGAATTAGCCCTCACGGCTCGCCCTGGTCATCAACTGGCTTTTTACAACCTGGGCACCGTGTTTGATGAGCTGGATGAGGTTGATAAGGCGGCAGAATTCTACGAAAAAGCACCCGCGGTACCTGATGCACATTTCAATTTAGCTCGCATCAGTGAGCTGGACGGCGATGAGGTGAGTGCGTTACGACATATGCGGCACTATCGAGATATTCTCGACCAGGAAGCTGAATAGCTTTAACTTTCGTATTGATATGCCAGCTCGAGTAACCGCTCTGTGTGTATATCCCGAGAACTACAGGCCTTAATGTGTTCCATTTTGAAGGCGTAGTATTTGGTGTTTTTACCTCTCTTAAGCGCGATGGTGAAGAAGTTGTCACTCTCAAGTGACTTCAACGTAGGACCGTAATCACAGGCTATTTCGGCAATTAGGGTGTCTAACTCTACGGGCTTTTTTTGCACTGAAGGACGTGCGATGGCGTCTTTACGGTAGTCACGAAGGCGTTGGTACTGTTGCTCAATTTTCACCGCGAGGTCTTCGTACTGTTGATCTACCGTGGCCAACTGTTGTTCATACTCGCGAATATCTTCTTGGTAGTCTTCACGGTCCTCACTGTTTCGAATCATGCTGCGACGGGTTTCGCGCAGTTTCGACCGAATCTGGCGACTTTCAAGGCGCAACTCGCGCTGTTCTGAACGAAGATCTCGCAAATCCTCCAGAGCCTCTGGTTCATATGGGGCAATATTGACTTGTAGCTCGTTGAGAATGTTCTCAACCATGATGGGAATTTCTGGAATTGATATCTGCCTGCCATTTATTTCAAACGATGTACTGTGTCGAGAGGTGGGCCACCAGGATGAGTTGAGGGTCACGGATAGCAGCACACCTTGAGCCGCCAGGTATTCTGCTCGTACATAAGCAACCCGCTCTTCGCCACTTAACTTGTCTCGCAATGCCGACTTCACAACATCAGCAACAATGCGAGTTTCTCGTTGGAGGTCAACTATATCGTCGGGGGTCCTAGCGCTGGCTTGGAGGCTAAACGCAGCTAAGAAAATACACATATAGCCAGCTGTGTTCATTGTGGTACTCCTTCGTGCGGTGTGCTCAATAGGGCTGTGTTTTCCGGGTTAGCCAACAGTACTTCGAGCTGCCCATACAGTAAATCCAATTCCTTTTGCCCCTGAATTTGGGTGGAAATGATGTAGCGCAGAGAGTTTTCGGTGTCAGCCGAACGACGGTTCATTTCGGCGGTTAGAATTTTCAATAGGGTGCTCAATTCTGCTTGGCGCTGATCTCTGCTCGTTTTGAGCACGCTGTCTACTACCGCAGCTTGTGTCGCCTGGGGTAGTTTGGGTAATGAATCATAGTTAGTGGCTGCGTTACTGGGCAACACGCCAGCGGATTGAAATTGTTGTGCGTACATAACGGTGACCAAGACCAATGCGGTGGCACTCGCGAATGTTGGGAACCAATGACGCAGGCGGTCCCACCAGTTGTAGTGGTTGCTGTGCGTAACAGCCATAAAATGCGGTTGTGCAGGTGGTGATTCCTCGTGCCAATGGCTCGCCATGGTGCGCCATTGGTGAATGGCTGCGTAGTCAGACTGGCAGGTGTCACAATCCTCTACATGACGTTTTATTTCTAGCTGAGTATCGGTGTCTAAAACACCTTCTGCGTATTCAACCAATCGCGAATTAGCGTGCTCACAGAGCATCTCTAAGTTCCTCGTGCTGTTTTAATTTGCGCAGTGCGCTATAAAGCCGGGTTTTAGCCGTGTTGGGTGAGATGCCCAGCTGTCCAGCAATGTCTTCAAAGGTGAAGTGCTGAAAAAATTTCAATTCCACCACTTGGCGTTGCTCTACCGGCAACTGCTGTAGTGCGGTGCTGATTTGGTGATTTGCATGGGTGGTGAACGCTTGTTCTTGGGGCCCGGGTAGGCTGCTGATGAAGCCTCGTTCATCGTCGAATGGCTCATCATTGCGCCTGCGTCGAAGATAGTCTGTGCAACGATAACTGGCGATACGAAACAACCACGCAGGAAAGGCGCCGTCGCCGCGAAACCCTGCTAGATTTCTATGCACGCCCATGAACACTTCTTGGGTCAAATCAAAGGCATCTTGGGGGTGGCCGACCATGCGTAGGGCGTAGTTGTACACGCGTTTTTCATACCTCTTTATCAGTTTATTCCAGGCGCTGTCAGATCCCGCGATTGCGCGTGAAACCAATGTTTCATCAGTCACCGTTGCTAACATCTAGTTATTTTTATTCCGTTGTTAAGAGCTAAAGTCGCAACTAAGACTGAAAAAGTTTGATAGCGTCTAGGCAAAATTGTAAAACTGATGGTTCCGCCGTGAGCGAGCATGGTCTGCACTGCTTCGGACCGCTGGTTAGGGAAAATTAGCTGCAACGAGCTGGCGCACCGCATCGATGTACGCGAAACGTCGCGGACCGCCATGTTGTGAGCCAGTTTCCCTGGCCGCAGGCTCAGAGGGATGCATGTAACCTTGTCGCGGCATCGCGCCAATCATCACAAACACCAGACCGTGTTGCGGTTCGATGTGAATCCACTGACCGTAGGCACCCAGCGCCATGAACGAACCAGGGTGGTGTACCCACCAGAGATAGCCATAGCCTTCGAAGGCCGAGTTATCGATCCTTGGTCGGTTGCCCAAGTCCTGGTGAAAGTTGGGCGCGGAGGGCAATGTAGCCTCTTGCGTCCAGCCTTCAGGTAGCACACGTTGCCCGGATAGGGTGACGCCGTCATGCTGCATCAACAATCCAAAGCGCGCATAGTCCCGTAGGGAGGCTCCGGAGCAGCTCCCCGTTATCTCCTGTCCACCATCAGAATCCAGCATGAAATAGCCATCCTGCTGCATCCCGCAGGGTATCCAGATTTTCTGTGCACAATAGTCGGCTACCGTTGTTCCGGATACTTTACTTAAAAGCAGGCTCAACAGGAACGTGTCGCCAGTGTTGTAGTAGTACTGGGTGCCGGGTTCGCAAATGCGTTTCAAGCTTTTCAGGTGACTTTCTATGCACCCCGGCTTGCGCGCCGCAATTGGCTTGATGTAATGCGCCTGCACATCCGCCTTCATGTCCTCGTAATCTTCCGTCCAATCAGTGCCAGAACTCATGTTCAGAAGGTGGCGCAACGTCACACCATCATAGGCGGTTCCGGCGAACTGCGGTAGATAACCCGTTATTTCATCGTCAAGGTCACTGATGAGACCATCGTACAATGCTGCTCCAATCAAGGTTGAAGTAAGGGATTTGACCATAGACGAGGATTGCCAACGCAGTTCCGGGGTTAAACCAAGTGCATAACGTTCGATGATAATCTCGCCGTTGTGGAGCACGATAAGCCCGCTCAAATGCTCATCAGACATGAGATTATGGACGTCGCAAACTCGCCCCTGATCCTGGTACTGCACCTCGATTTCGGTTGAAGCACGCGGTAATTCGAGAACGTTGGAGCCACAGTGAATTGCCCGGGTTGCAAAAATTCGATCCCAGTGAAGAAATCCCTCAGGCTGAATGTTTGGTGACCACAATAGGAAATCTGTACCCAGTAACCGGGCAAGCCAGCGATCACGAGATTCTTCAGACATCAGTGATGACTCCATAACATTGAACCAGTATTTAATACCCTGGTTTCGCCGCCGTCTATACTCTTCCAAACCGGTTCGACGTCCCAACGAAATTTTTCCGTGAGGTGAACAGTTTCTGAATTTGTTGCTAAAGTTCTACTCAGTGGCTATGGGCTTTATCCTCGGCCTTAACCGGCCTGGACGAACTATGGGTATGCACCACCTTCCAGACATTGTTAACTTTGCGAAACAAAAAAGTTTGAAAGCCTTTGTTATGAATATTCTTGCCAGATTTCTTCACGGTTGCCTTCACCCCAACATTTGCTATCGCCCAGGCAAAGCCAGCTTCGAAATGCACCTCCACACTGGAAAAATCCAGCGTCAGTCCATCTAGAGCATCTCCCTCCGGGGTAACGTGATTATCAATAAGATCAGTAAGACCAATATTTTGGCCACCGCCTTCAATAAAACGTGAACGTTCACTGTTCAGGAAGTGTTTACGAAATGGGGTTCCGTCTGCCTGTTCCCATCCTCGGGCAATTTCATCGATTATCACCATCAAAGTTGCCTGGTCATCGGCTACTTTTGCATTATCCCCGGTGTCTGCATTTATCATCGTTGAGAAAAAGACAACTAGCCCCAGCATTATTCGTTGCATGTTTATACCCGTCCAAGTGTCCAAAAAATTATATGTCACCATCAATCCTATCTGCGTTGCGCTCTACAGCATACAGTGGGGGAAGGATTACTGAAGTCAGGATCGATGCACATTGCAAGTTAGTGCCCGATTCGAGCTCCAAAAGGTCTAAATTTTCTGCTCGTTAGCCGGATCGTCGTACCCTCGAAAAGGTGTCATTAATTGTTGCAAGTAAGCACTCGGGTAGTTGGGTTCATCCTCAATGCCTAGATTGGCAATAGTGATTTTCTTAACCGAGTCGTAGTACCTGGTACCTAAAAAGTAATCAGTGAACTGAGTAAATAAACCAAAGTTAACATCTCCTTCTTTTGCATTGTTGATGTGGTGAAAACGATGCACCACATTGACCGCTAAGAGGTGTTTAAAAGGACCAGTGAAATAGGCGACATTGGAATGTTGCAGGAGAAGTTGCAGGCCAACGGCGACTAAGAGCAACATAAGTACATCTTGCGGTATCCCCATGAGTAACAGTGGCGTGGTTCCTGCGACGGTTTCGATGAGCTGATGCAGCGGATGTTTCATCAAGCCATTAAATCCGTACATCCGTTGCACGCTGTGATGTACCGCGTGTAACTGCCAAAGAACATTAATCCGGTGGCTGACAAAGTGGGCGAGGGTGATGCCGATATCTACGATGAACACCGCCAGTAGAAGTTGGCCCCACAAGGGTAGGGTATCCGGCCATACAGAAGGGAGCGGATTAAAGAGCACTAATAAAGGAAAACTTAACACGCTCAAAATCCCCAGGGATTCATTCACCAGTGCATGGAGAAAATCTCGACCGCTGTCCCCCCGTGATTGATTAAATGTTTTGTCAAAAGGTGCCGCTCTTTCCAGAAGAAACGCGATGGCGATGAAAGTGATCAATAGCACCACAAGCCAAAGTTTTGAGTGCCCCTGACTTACCACCGCAATAGCAATAGCATTACCACCAATGGTAAAGAGTGGGAGATACAAGAGTCGGATTAAGAATTTCATCACACATTCAATCTTGTTGTACGGGTTCGAAATGACGATACACTTCTTGTTCAATAATGCAACGTATATGTTGCATTTATGGATCTCAGGTATTGCATTCACAAAACTTTTGTGAAATCCTCAATACCCATGAAAGCTGAAACATTTGATAATAAACTGCATGCAGCCACCAAAAAGGTGATGGACACACATGGCTTTACCGGCGTCACCATTGGCGCAATTGCGCAAGCTGCTGGGATTAGCAGAGTGACCCTGCACCGACGCGGCATCAGTAAGGGAGAATTACTGAAAATGGCCGCAATGAAAGCTGCTGGCCAATTTCGCGAGGCCAGCCTTGCACCCCTTACCTATCAAGGTTCAGGGCGTGTGCGCCTAGAGCGCCTGCTGGCAGCACTGTTTGATATGGCTGACCAGCACCTGAGCCTGCTGGTAGGTCTCTTTGATGGCCCTTCGGCCCTGTTTCATCTTGGCGAAAGTGAAGGCGACGCAACGGCCTTAACCCGTTTTGAATACACCGAACCCTTTGCCCGTATTTTACGAGATGGGGTAAACGACGGCTCCCTGGTCAGTTCAAATCCTGACGAAGACGCCGAATTGATATTCAATACAGCAGGATGGACATACGTGCATTTTCGTCGCAGCCACGGTTGGTCAAGCCATCGCTGCAGACAAGCGGTAGCTCGAATTACTTTGGCATTTGTGCTGCCACCAGCACCAGTTATCCCAAAATAAAGGTGTCAAAATGAGTGAATCACCCGGTAGCCCCAACATCGACAAAATCCGCAGTCAGTTTCATCGCCAGGCAGATGCGTACATCGCGCAACCCAGTACACACAACGCAACTGCACTGCAAAAGCTGGCGTTATTCGCAGGTGTTAAAAAATCTGATCTGGTTCTCGATATTGCTTGTGGGCCCGGTTTGTTTACCCACGAACTGAGCTATCTATGTGCTCAAGCAACGGGGCTCGATGCCACCGACATCTTCCTTGAATTAGCTCGCTCACGGGCGCAAGAACTGCAGTTGGGAAATATTACTTTCGAGGAAGGTGACGTGGTTCATCTGCCTTACCCTGATGCACACTTTGACCTCACCACCTGTCGAGCCGCTTTCCACCATTTTCCAGATCCGCTGCGTGTCATTGTTGAGATGACCCGCGTTACCAAACCCCGAGGACAATTACTGATCGCAGATCTGCTGGGTAATGCGGATGAGAACGCTGCCATTGTGCACAATTCTATAGAAACACTGTGTGATCCCAGCCACGTGCACATTCTATCCCAGCAAGAATTTGAAACACTTTATTTAGATGCTGGCTTAACCCTCCTGCAGCAAATCACCGGTCCGTTGACCCAAGACCTCGAAACCTGGATTGATCACGGCGGTCCCCCAGCCGATATAGCCGACCAGATTCGGTCCCGAATGACGGGCTGGTTGGAAAATGATGCCGCCGGATTGAAAGTTGCTCGGCAAGGAGAGCAACTGCAATTTGTGCAACAAACGTCGGCCTTTCTGTTAACTAAAGAGGCATAGGGGCTTGTGAACGCTGTTGTTTTTGGCTGCCCAAGAATTGCAACCCCACGGCATGGTAATCGAAGAGACGGGTGAGATTCCCAAAGTTGCCTTTTTGGAACCAATACGCCCAAAAAGTTTGGCGGATACTGACAAAGCGTATGGAAATAGCTGGAAGTGTAGGGTTTCCGGGGGATGCAGAACTTAGAACATGAGCACAAAACCTCAGGCATCCCTTAGGCAGCCTCTGCCTCTTGCTGCGATGGGCTCTCGTCAAGCGTATGGATGGTTTTACCCGTTAGCCCGAGGGCTAGGGAGATAAGAGGTGACACCAGGCAAAAGGCAGCAAAAGGTAAGTATGACAATGTCGCAACCCCTAAAACGCCTGCACAATAAACACCATTGGTGTTCCAGGGAACCAATGGGGCAAACACGGTTCCTGCATCCTCGCAGGCACGAGACAGGTTCTTCGGATGCAGGTTGTGTTCTTTATAGGCGGCAGCAAACATGCGTGCCGGTATAATGATCGACATCGTTTGGTTAGCGGCTGTAAAGTTCACGAAAATGCAGGTGCTCAAGGTGGTGGCAATCAAACCACCAACACTGCGGACGCCTTTCAAAAGGCCTTGTGTCATCGAAGCGAGCATACCGCTGGACTCTAGGAAACCACCAAACGCCATGGCTGCAATCACCAAGAAATTCAGTTCTAACATGCTAAGCATGCCACCCCGGTTGAATAGTTTATCAATCAGCACATTGCCGGTATCGATGCTGAATCCAGCCGCGATATTGTTGAAAACATAAGAGTACGCTCCGGCAAAACTTACATTGTCGCCGAGTTGTTCAACTAACAATTCCATTTGAAAAATTGGAATTGCGCCGATTGCCAGAAAAATCCCCAACGTCAAAGCTGGCATAGGCGGCATGCCTTTCATCACGGAAAAAATCACAGCTGCAGGAATGACTAGCAACCAAGGAGACACATTAAAATTATCAACAATCAAAGCCTGAATCAAAAGGATATTCTGATTGTCCAAAACCTCGCCCTGATAGAACAGGCCAAGCACAAAATAGAACACCAGCGCGATAATAATGGCAGGGACCGAGGTGTAAAGCATGTGGCGAATATGGGTAAATACATCGATGCCAACCATTGCTGGCGCCAGATTAGTTGAATCTGACATGGGTGACATCTTGTCACCAAAATAGGCACCCGAAATAATCGCTCCTGCGGTGAATTCCTCGGGCACGCCAAGCGCAACACCCACGCCCATCAACGCCAGGCCTACGGTACCCACCGTGGACCAACTGGAGCCGGTGCAAAGTGCAGCAACGGCGCTTATCAGGCAGCAGACCACCAAAAAGCCATTAGGAGAGAGAATTTCCAGTCCGTAGTAAATCAACATAGGCACTACACCGGCTGTAATCCACATACTGATGAGTGCACCAACCAGAAAGATAATGAGAATGGCCGGCATCGACATATGAATTGCATCGAGAACGCCGGTTTCGAGAGTTTTGTAGGAAACTTTGCAGTAAAACTTGCCAATCAACGCAGCAAGCACTGCGCATAAAAACATAACCACAGCCCCAGGTATTGCATTGTCACCAAGTCTGAAGTTGATCAGCATCAGTCCGATAAGGCAGACAACCGGAATAGACGACACGATAACGCCAGGTTGAGCTTTTATCTTTTCAGGGTCTGGGCCGTTCATGGTTCCTTATCCTCTAACCCACCGCGCTAGTGTAGTGGCAAAAAAATACCCGCGACAAAGTGCGGGTATTTTCTCAAGAGTCGGTTGTTGGTATTCAAACTAAAATTCGTAGCCTAATTCCAAGTAGTAAGAACCGCCATTAAATCCGTAGGGTGCTTCCAAATCAAACACCTGGCCAGTAAACCCGCCAAATTCAACGGTATCTCTGTCCGGGAACTCATCAAAGATATTGTTGCCGCCTGCACTTATATGCAAATTATCGGTGAATTGAAACCGAACATCCAGATCAACCAACCATTGAGCATCGTACTCTTGAATAGTCGGTCCGTTACCACAGCAAGCGTTTGCCCACTCACCCCAGCGACTGGCACGCACAAATACAGACAATCGGTCGCCAAAGTACTGTTGCGCACCAATGATCAAGCGTGTTGTTGGCAATATATTTTCGATGTCGTGCACCTGCTCATCATTTAACGTGATGATAGGGTCACCATTGGCGTTCACCCTGGTATTTAACTCAGTGATGTCGGTATCACCCCAATTAAAGCCGGCCTGCAACTGCAGGCTACCTAGGCTGTTGTCCGCATTGTAAGTAACAACTGCGTCTATCCCTTGGGTTGTGGTATCAAAATCATTGGCAAAATATCTCACGCTGCCAAGGGTAGCTGCATTAGGTACGCCTAAACCTGCCAGTATCACGCGATCTGCGGCTGTCACAGTAAACGACGAAGAGAGGCCAATACGGTCTTCCAATTCTATACGATAATAATCGAGGGTCAGGGTTAATTCGTCTGTTGGGCTCCACGCGAAACCGGCGGCGTAGTTCAACGATTCTTCGGGTTCCAGATCACGTGCGCCAAATTGTTGGGCCACGGCTGTGGAGGAAGGAAATGTACCGGAAGAAGCAGCAACGCCGCTTTCAACGGTAGTGGCAATGTTAAGTGTGCCAAGTTGTCCCGTGCTGGGCGCGTGGAAACCGGTGCCCACTGAAGCCCTAAAATTCAAGTTGTCGGTGAGCTTGTAACGGCCGGCTAATTTGCCATTAAAATTGGTACCAAAGTCGTCAAAGTCCTCAAAACGGAAGGCGACATTCAGTAACAGCCGTTCTGTAACGTCGGCTTCTACATCAAGGTATACACCGTAAGAACTTCTAGAAGTGGAAATAGCTTGCTCTGGTGAAAAACCAGGGAAGCCGTTCGAACCAACGGGGCCACTAAAAGGACCCACTTGAAATGAGGCTAACTCACCCGCTCCAATTTCATATTCTTCATCACGAATTTCAGCGCCAAAGGCGATGTTGAGTTCACCCGAAGAGAAGCTTGCAACTGGTACTACATAGGTGAAGTCTGCATTTATTGACCACTCGGTTTGCTCTATTGAACCAACATTAAAACTAGTGGGCGAACTTTCACCAAGGGACGGATTGACTGTATTGCGTATGCCGTATTCAAGTTCGTTGCTGCCGTACTGCAGCGAAACATCCCAACCGAGCAGATCTGCTTGGCCTCTGAGACCCGTGGTTAACCCAATGTCTGTAATATCACCAGAAAAACGTGGTGTAAAGCCTGCTGGAAATACGTTACTAAAATTGGCCGTATCGCCCATGCCTTCGCCCATGCCACCCGTGAAAAGACTGTTTCCGACACCACCAGCGCCGCCCGGGCTGCGATAATAGAAGTCGCCATCGCCCTCACCTTGAGAATAGTTGGCGAATCCGTACCAGGTCATGGCATCACTAAAGTCATAACCCGCATTAACAAAAATGCGTGTAGCATCGCTATTTGGCGCGCCGTATTCCTGCAGGGGGCGGCTCAAGTCAACGGCAGCAGCAAATGCCGCGTTCAGCGGGTCTGCCGCAAAAGCGATGGCTTGTGGGGTTTGCTCGCCTCGACTGGTCGAGTCTGAGTCGGTGAATTCGCCGGTCAAGTTGATAAATCCATTTTCGCCCAGCGGCAGGCCTACGTTGCCCGATACCGTGATGTTATCGCCATCACCCTCAAAGGTGCTGCCGCTTTTTATCTTCAAAGAGCCGCCTTCATTGGCGTCCTTCAGTTGAAAGTTCAGAACTCCAGCAATGGCATCAGAACCGTATTGGGCACCCGCTCCATCGCGCAGCACTTCTACCGATTTAATCGCGGCAGCCGGAATCGTTGCCAGATCCGGCGCCTGTGAACCCCGTACGCCCTCACTGCTGAGGTCGACTAACGCAGATCTGTGGCGTCGCTTACCGTTGATCAGAACCAGGGTCTTGTCCGCGGGCAAGCCACGAAGTTTTGCAGGTCGTACAAAGGTATTACCGTTGTTGACAGGTTGCCGATTGACACTAAAAGACGGAACCAGGGTTCTCAAAGCGTCATTCAAATCGGACGATGGTGTCCGAGATAGCTCTTCTGCGCTAAAAACATCGACTGGTGCAGTTGTGTCTAGGGCAGTGCGGCCTTTAACACGAGTACCGATAGTAATAACTTCCTCGATAATACCTGCAAACTCATCAGATTCCTGAGCGAAGCCATGCTGGACAACTCCTACCTGTAAGCTGACCGTAATGACCACAGCCCATAGTTTCTTCGTATTCATTTAACCCCCCGAGACATTTAGAATCACATTTCTTTATCCGGGGCAGCCTAATCTCAGCACCAAAATAAGGACAGCAAATATATTTTGTGAAATGGTGAATTAATTTAGCGCGCCGGCACCTCGGGCGTACAAAGTCAGTTTTTCTGAAAAAAACGTTGGAACAATTCCACTGTATTGGCGGCATCCGAGGCAGAAATGTCCATGTGCACAACCAACCGGATGAAGGAAGACTGGCCACCAATCAAGACCCCATTGTTAGACAAGAACTCACGTAACTGGTCATGATTGTCGGACCTGGGCCGGATGAACAACATATTGGTCTGTACGCGTTGGAGGTCAACTTCCAACTGATCGATGGCCGCCAGCTCGACAGCCATTTGCTTAGCAATAGCGTGGTCGTCGGCGAGGCGATCAATATTATTCTCCAACGCGTACAGACCACAAGCCGCCAGCAACCCGGCCTGGCGCATACCACCACCTAACATTTTGCGATTACGCCTAGCTGTGCCAATAAAATCCGCGGGGCCGGCCAACAGCGATCCCGCCGGGGCACCTAAGCCTTTGGACAGACAAATTGAAACCGAATCAGCATTGCTGACCAGGTTAGACACGGGGCAATGCTGGGCAACGGCTGCATTAAAAAGTCGGGCCCCATCAAGGTGTACTACCAAGTTTGCCTGATGAGCGACTTCGGCGATGGCGTCCAACACCTGTTGATCCTGCACACAGCCGGAAACGGTGTTCTCCAGGCTGACCAACCGGGTAACCGCACAATGGGGATCGTCAGGCTTTATCGCGGCGGTCAAACAGTCTATATCCATACAACCGCTGATGTCCGTCGGAATCGCTTCCATAGCCACCCCGCCGAGTACCGATGCGCCCCGCGCTTCGTCCCGAAATATATGATATTGATCACCAAGCAAAACTTCCTCGCCGCGTTGGCAATGGCTGAGTATGCCCGCCAGGTTGCTTTGCGTGCCGGTAGGAAAAAATAGCGCTGCCGGCTTACCCAGCAACATCGCTGTCTTTTCCTCGAGAGCGTTAACAGTTGGGTCTTCTGCAAAAACATCATCACCCAAAGGAGACGATATCGCTGCTTGCTTCATGGCATCGCTGGGCAAGGTGGCAGTATCGCTGCGAAAATCGACCATGCGGGAACGGTCTTGGGCAGAATTGTTAGCCTGCTTCATGCCAGCGTACTGACTCATCTCACTAAACCCCGCTATTTTTCGATCGGAGGATATGCCAACGCGACAACAATATGAACGCGGTTTGTCTCGCCGCCGTTTAACCCGGTGTGATAACCCCGGGTGTCAGTAAAGTAAACTGAGCCATCGGCGGGCAGGTGTGTGCAATGGTGATTAATCACAAAGAGCGCGCCTGGGTTAGTATAAATTGGGATGTGCAAACGTGGTTCAGGATCGCGGTGCCAGGAATTACAGTTGTACTGATCTTTCATCATCACGCGCATGCGCCCAATGGGATAACGCTTGCTTAGCTCTTGATGCACGAATTCAAAGTAAGAGCCTTGATAAGTGCTGTCAAATTCACTGTATTCTATTTCCTGTACCAACTCTTCGCGAGACTCCTCTCGCATACTTTCATCAACGCGCAAATAGTAGCGGCCTATCAAATCACGCCGCGTTTCTCCGACCGAGCCGGGTCTGCGAGTCAGCGACAAAGATTGGAAGCCATCGCTCAAGGAGGTGAATCCACCTGCAGTTGACCCTTTTGCTACCTGGTCAAAAGCGTCGCGCAGTTTATCGATATCAAACTTCAACGCCAAGCGGATAATTTCCGAAGATGCTCTGAAGTGTATAACCGACTCAGTATCAGGCACTCTCTTAACAAGAGACGCCATCTGCAGCCTATCGCTTTCTATAGAGCTCCTATTTTCCAATGAGAAGCCTCCATTATTAGTGGAACATTCTGACTTCGGTGGAATGAACAAATTAACCCGCGCTCAATTTCTACGCCACTTGTCAGTCATAGCAGAAATATTAAGCAAATCATAAGTGGCTGATCAAACGAATAGATTTCACGAAATAAGCAATTAATTTTGCGGCGCAAGAATGTTGTAACCACCGAATTCGTCTTCTGGCAGTTATTGAAGCTAATCGCGTTGCGCCAGCAGCCACGCCTGGAAGCGCTGAATGTTTTCGTCCTGCTCAAGGCTTTTTGGATAAATCAAATAATATTTATTGCCAGATACAACACGTTTATCGTAGGGAACCGTGAGAGTGTTTTCGTTTAAGAAACGACTTAAATAAGGGGGGCGGCCAATCGCGACGCCCATGCCCGTGGCGGCAGCGTCGAGCACCAGTGAACGGTCATTGGTCGCCAGTTGGTAAGGCTGCTTGGGAAAGGGTTTTTCGAACGCCTCAAACCACATATGCCATTCATTTTCTTCACAGGTACAGTGTAAAAAAGTCTGGTTTGCCAGCTCTTCGATATTTTCCACCGGAGGGAGTTCTTCTGCAACTTTAGGGCTACAGACCAGAGTCAGATAGTCATCAAAAAGATGTACACAATGGTAGCCGTTGAGCGGCTTGGTGCCATAATAAATGGCCACATCAAATTCATAGAGATCATGATCCGGCGGATCTTCCGATATAATAAAGTCGAGCTCAATATCACCGTGTTGCTGATTGAAGTCTGGAATCAGATCAAATAACCAAGAAGATAACAGTGACCGGAATAGATTGACCGTAATTTTCTTACGTGGTCCAGAGGCGGTTAATTTTCTTGTACCGTGCTCCAAATCGTCAAACAGCTTTTGCAGAAAGGAATAATACACTTCGCCTTTGGCAGTTAGCTGTACGCGCCCCTTATCGCGGAAAAATAGCTGAAAGCCCAGATATTCTTCTAGGGATCGCACCTGATGGCTAATCGCAGATGCAGACAAATGAATATCTTCAGCGGCTAACGCAAAACTATTGTGTTTGGCTGCAAATTCAAATGCCCTGAGGGCTGCAAATGGGGGTAAGTCTCTGCGCACGCTATAGAAATCCTCTTATGCATTAACTTACAAGCAGTTCAACAAAGGTTGAACCGAGGTCAAATTGTCGAGCTCCATGACCGTATCATAAATTTGCTGGCTTTGGTTTCGGGTCAGAGTGTTGGCGCTAAGCTCAAAAAATTTCTCGTCTATCTCAGCGTCGCTCAATGGGTTTTCCGGATTACCCCGAGCGATCATGGGCTGCGAAATCAAGCGCTCACCGGTATTCAATTCGATGGTGGCTTCGGCCCATCGTTCGGCCGGAAACTTATCGTTATAAGCCGTCGATTCATAAATTTCCACGCAATTACTCAAGCGAACCAATACCGGATCGCTAATATCCCGGGTAATGGCTGCAGCAGTGACTATGCCATCACGCAGAGCACAGGCGACGGCAAACGGTGTACTGTATTGCGCCTGATCTGAACTGTTTGGTTGTTTGGTTGCCAGGCGCCCAGCTTCATGAAAAGAAGTAATCTCCACCCGCACTACATCACTGGCATGAATAGTATGCTCGCTCTGCAACTGGCGAATACACTCAACGGCGGGTTGAGCCCAACGACACACCGGGTACGCCTTGAAGTATTGCTCATGCAGATACCAGCGTTGCCCTAGGTCACTCCAGATGGCTTCTACATCTTGATCAAATAACGTCAGCGCTGGTGCGCCAGTATAGCCGTCTGCCGCCAGTACAGCGGCAGATGCACCAGCCAGCCCGCCCCAGGTTGAGCCGTCTTTGACCATGGTAGGGAAGTCGATACAACGCATCATCTGGCTGCGAGGCCCATGATATTCAGCAATGCCCAAAGCCTCAAAAGTCTGATCTCGGGGTAGTGCCTGGACGCGGGCGGCCACTGCCGCGCCCGCAATAGCATTCCAAGCACCCGAGGTATGATAATCGCTGACTGTCTGATGCAGCGCAATGCCGGCCCGCGTGCCAATTTCGTAGCCAACTATGAGAGCGTTCAGAAACGCCGCGCCGCTTAACTGAGCAACATTCTGTTGCGCCAGCAACACCGGCAACACAGTCACTCCGACATGCCCTTTGGTGAGAACCTGGCCATCATGAGCATCCAGTGCATCGATCAACCCTGCACCGTACATGGCGGCACCACACTCACTCACATACACGTCTTTGAAAAGTAACTTGCTGCGACTGGACTTAGTGGGCCCGTATTGCGCAGCCACATGCCGGCTGAGAATCTGGCTGGATTCGTTGAGACTGGCCGCCGCCGCAACACCCAACAAGTCCAGGAGACAACGCTTAGCTTGCGAGTACAAGCTACTGCTGAATTGGGTATCGGTCTGGTGGATAAAATCGAGTATCTTCTTTTGCATAATTTACCCCAACTGCTAGACACGCAAGAGGCTGAGATCGGTTTCCAAGATTGAGCAGCACGCCAGTATATAACCCTGCCGCTCTTCAATGTTGCTCAACCCACCTTGATGCCTCATCTGCACGTTGCCGTCCGTCTTCTTAAGGCGGCAGGTACCACACAACCCCGTTTGGCAACCGGTGGGTATGACCACCTTGTTGCGCCGCAAAGCGTCAAGCAGGCGCTCCCCACATTTCGCCTCGATTTGCTGGTTTTCAAAATGAATTGCCACTGACTGGCGAGAGACCCGCGTTGCGGGTAGCGCGGTTTCGACACGCTCACTTGCTGGAGCACCAAAACTTTCCTGATGATAATTATTGGGACTTATACTCTGCACAGCCAATATCGATTGGACCTGTTGCATAAACCCGGTGGGGCCGCAACAGAACACAGCCTGTTCAGGCGCCAACAACGCACTTAACTGGAGCTGATTGACCCGTCCAGACATGCCTTGCCAACGTTCGCGGGAAGGCACCTGGCTCGGAATTTGGTAGAGGTGCAGGTTGGGCAGCTCCTTATTCAAGGCAGCCAACTCATCTTGGAACAGCAAGTAAGCCGGGTTCCGAACATAGTGCAAGAAGGCAATTTCAACGGTTTCACGCCGGTCTCGCAACCATCGGAGCATGGACATCATCGGGGTAATGCCAACCCCGGCAGAAATCAGCATGAGTTTTCGGGTGGGGTAATCCTGCAGACTAAAATGTCCGGTAGGGCCAAAGGCCCGTAATTTCACCCCCGGTCGCAGGTGTTTGTACATCCAAGCTGTTGCGCCTCCCGCACCGGTTGTTTTCACGGTGATCTGGATACTGTGCGGGCGTGTTGGTGACGAGGCAATCGTAAACGCGCGGAAGTCGTCGCCGCCAGGCAATGGTAACGCCAGGCTTAAATGCTGCCCCGGTTTGAACTTAAAACAAGCACCCGTCGGGTCTATAAAGGTATAACTGCGCACATCGGTAAGCTCATCGTGAATCACGGTGCATTCGAGCATGTCACCGGATTGCCAGCGCTGCTGTGCGGTGCTGACAAACTTAGGCAGCGGTACGCGTGAGCCTTTGCTCACGAACTGACCGAGGTTAGGTGGATTTGTGACGTTTCCTGCTGGGTCAGATAGCTGGCCATTTTAGCCGCGTACCAGTTGGTGAAATCCACCAGCATAAATTCTGATTCGGCATAGGGACCAGTGCGATATCCGGCCGCCCGGGTACCCTTATGATTATTCTGAGCCAATGTTGCGTCTTGACGGTTGGTGGCTTTCCACACCGCAGTTAAGTGTTCGACGTCATAGTCCCAACCTTCCACCGCATCTTCGTGAACCAACCATTTAGTTGTCAACAACGTCTTATCCGGACTGATTGGGTTAACGGTGGCGTGCAACACGTAATCAGATGAAAAGTGATTCCAGTTATTGGGCACACGAAACATGCGCACGGAGCCAAGGTCAGGATCTTCAAAGTCACCCAGTAACTTACGGCACGCCAAACTACCATCGAGGGTCATCGAAAGCGCATCGTTAATAAAGGGCAGGCGGATGCAACGGAACTCCTGACCACCTGGCACCGCCACATGGGGAAGTCCCAGCTTGTCCCAGTCTTTGGCTTTACGAGGCATTAGTTCTGAAAAAAATGTGTCGGCTCGCGGATCATCCGGCATCGCAAAGGCAGTGAGTGAATAGGTTAGTTCCGGGTGCGACCCAGCGCAGTGATAACACTCGCGATTGTTTTCGACCACCAGTTTCCAGTTGGCATTTTCGATCTCGGAGGTTTCGAAAGCAACTTTGCAACGTGCCGGTTGGTGTGGCGCTATATACGGTTCGACTTCACGGCGAAAACCACTGAAGTCGGGTGGATCATTCGCCAGGCAGACATAAATCATACCGGCCATTAATTCAATGTTTACCGCGATCAACGAATATTGGTCGCGATCAAAATTTTTCGGCATTTCTGCAGCGTGCAGCAATTCACCGTCCAGAGCATAGGTCCATTGATGGTAGGGACACACCAGTTTGTTCGCATGCCCTTTAGATTCCAGGCAAATAACCGAGCCTCGATGACGGCAGCTATTCTGAAAAGCCCGCAACGTGCCATCCTCAGTATGGACAACAATAATACCGGTCTGGCCTATCATGGTGGTCAAATAGTCACCCGATTCGGGGATTTCCGAGCTGCTACCCGCCAGCACCCACTCCCTTTCGAACACCGCTTTTAGTTCGATGTCGAGAATACTCTGAGCATGGTAAAAGTCTGCCTCTAGGCTATACCCAGGCACTCGCCGCTCAAGCAATATGCGTAAATGTTGGTGAGGTGTCATGACCCTAACCTTCTCTCCTCATACAGGCCTTCTCATTCAGCACATAAAAAATATACGGTGCTGGCTTATCGGGTGCAAGGTCAGAGCTTGCTCATAAAGAAACCTCCTACCCATCATTAGAATCTCTAATAGTCAGGGGTTTTGGTTGACCCATCGCTACAGATCACCAAATATCCGCCTAAATTGAGGGTTTTGGGCTTCTTTGTTGATGGGCTTCTTTGTTGAATAGGCCAACATCGAATCAACCAACATCTCATCAACCAGCAGTGTTTTCTTGGGGGCACTATGCCACTTGGACTATTAAAATACGGCTTTAGCAAGAAATACCCTGGCCAACATCACTTCACTCCACCTGAAGAGCTGAAAAAACACTATGACGTGGTGATTATCGGCGCCGGCGGGCATGGTGCAGCCATCGCCTATTATCTCGCAAAATACCACGGCATTACGGATATTGCGCTGCTTGATAAAGGGTATTTAGGTGGCGGCAATACGGCCCGAAATACCGCTGTTATTCGTTCCAACTACTTAACCGAAGAAGGTGTTTCCTTCTACCGCGAGTCCGTGAAATTGTTCCAGGATCTGAGCAACGAACTCAACTACAACGTGATGATGGAAAATCGCGGCCAGCTAACCCTAGCGCATAGTGATGCGACCATTCGCAGTTTCCGTTGGCGCGCTGAGGTTAACCAACACTTGGGCGTGCGCTCTGAATTGGTTGACCGGCAAACCATTCGCGAATTGGTGCCCAATTTACGCATGGACGACAATTCCCGCTTTCCGATACTGGCGGGTTTGTGGCACGCGGATGGTGCTACCGCTCGCCACGATGCGGTGGTGTGGGGGTACGCAAAAGGTGCCTGCGAGCGCGGTGTGGAATTACACCAGCTTACCGAAGCGCTGGATATCGAAGTAAAAAAAGGCCGTGTGACCGCAATTATGACTGATCGCGGCCGTATCGAATGCGGTTGCGCGGTGCAGGCTGTCGCCGGTGCCAGTTCGTTGGTCGCCCGCATGGCGGGGATAAATTTGCCAATCCACACCTACCCATTACAGGCGATGGTGACCCAACCTTACAAACCTCTTCTGACTCCACATGTCAGTTCGCCCCAAGTACATGTTTATATTCATCAAACTTCACGGGGTGAGTTTGTCATTGGGGGTGGTTCAGACCCCTATCCACTGTACAACACCCGTTCTACCCTGGACCAGAAAGAGGCGCTAGCCGCCGCGGTCTTGGAACTGTTCCCGTTCCTAGCCCAGGCCAATGTGCTGCGCCAATGGGCTGGCATGACCGATATGACACCCGATTATAGTCCGATCATGGGCACTAGCCCGGTGGAAAATTATTACTTGGATGCCGGTTGGGGAACCTGGGGATTCAAGGCAACGCCAATCAGTGGCAAAACCATGGCCGAGCTGATTGCGACAAAAACAGTGCCGGCGCTGATTAAACCGTTCGAGCTGGAGCGATTTTATCGTTTCCAACAAGTTAACGAGGCAGGCGCAACTGCCGCCAGCCACTAATGCCAGGTAGCTGAAGTACACAATGAAACTACTAACTTGCCCCCTAAACGGCCCGCGAAATATCACCGAATTCAGCTACGGGGGTGAGTTTCATCACGCCCCTGACAGCCGAACTTGCGATACAAAACGTTGGGTAGAGTATGTTTTCTTTCACGACAACCAAGCAGGCAATGTGCTGGAGTGGTGGTGCCATACCGCTACTTCCTATTGGTTCCTGGCAGAACGCAATACGGTGACCGACACCGTGTTACGTACGTTTCCGGCTAGCGAACTATTTAAACAACGGGTTGATTTCGCGACGCAAGAAAGCAGTGCCAAAAATGACAAATAATCGCCTACCTCTGCCTTTCGGATCATTGTTAGATAGAGAATCGACGGTCAATTTCAGCTTTGATGGTAAACCTTATCGAGGCTTTATGGGTGACAGCATTGCAAGTGCCTTGGCGGCCAACAACCAACATCTGTTGAGCCGGTCCTTTAAGTATCATCGCCCCCGGGGTATTTTGACGATGGCCGGACAAGACGCCAACACGCTGGTGCAATTGCCCGCCAACCCCAACGCACTAGCAGACCGCGAACAACTTCGCAACGGCATGACGGTGACGGCACAAAATGTGTCCGGCAGTCTGGAACGGGATTGGCGGGCCGTGTTGGGTTTGTTTTCACGCTTTCTACCCGTGGGTTTCTACTACAAAGCCTTCTTCAAACCAAAAGGCATGTGGGAAAAGTGGGTGCCCATAATCCGCAAAAGCGCGGGGCTTGGGGTGATCGATGAATCTCATCAACCCGGCTATTTCGATAAACAATTCGCGTTTTACGACATCGCTGTTATTGGTGCCGGGCCAGCAGGGATGGCGGCTGCATTGCAGGCTGCTAGTACCGGCGCACAGGTATTATTGGTCGACGAAAATCCACAACTGGGCGGGTCTCTGAACTATGCGCGTCTCGATGCGGAGGGTAACGCAGCCACTGCACTACTTAAGAAAATGCGTTCTGATATTGCTGCCTGTGACAACATTGTCGCAATGACAGATGCAGTTTGTAATGGCTGGTTTGCCGACAACTGGCTACCAATCATTCAGGGGTCACGCTTATTTAAAGTACGTGCCAACCAAGTGCTTATGTGTGTCGGGGCGATGGAGCAACAAGCGGTGTTCCGCAACAACGATTTACCCGGCGTAATGATGGCCAGCGCAGCGCAACGTCTGATGCGTCTCTATGCGGTGCGCCCAGGAAATCGAGCGGTTGTACTTGCAGGAAACAATGATGGGTATGCAGTTGCTCTGGACTTGCTGGACGCTGGAGTTGAGGTTGCCGCCATTGTTGAATTGCGTGCGCAACCCAAATACAACAAGGTAGCCAACGCTCTGCTGCGCCGTGGTGTAACAGTACACACTGGGCAGGCTGTTTATCAGGCGTTAAAAGGTAAGCGAGGGCGGCTGACCGCAGTTGACGTGCGTAAAATAGTTAGTCAAGGCAAGTGTGCCGACACAGGAGAAATCATCCACTGCGACTTGTTGTGTATGTCAGTGGGCTTTACCCCTACCTATCAATTGATCTGCCAGGCTGGTGGGCAGCTCAGCTACGACGACGATAGCGCCATGTTCAGCCTGAACCAATTGCCGGCAAATTTTCATATCGCCGGATCTGTTAACGGTTACTGGCAACTGGACACTGTTGTCGCAGACGCACAACGAGCGGCAATGATGGCGACAAATACCATCGGCAAAGTCGATGTTGAGGTGCCAAATACCATTGCTGAACCCGACGCAGACAGCCCCAATTTTAATTGGCCAATCTTTGCCCATCCCAAGGGCAAAGAATTTGTCGATTTCGACGAAGATTTGCAAATTGCCGACATCGTTAACGCTACTCAGGATGGGTATGACCATGTGCAATTGCTAAAACGTTACTCAACGTGTGGCATGGGACCGTCTCAAGGGCGCCATTCCGCCTTAGCAACCGCGCGTCTGGTAGCGGCATCAACGAACAAAACGGTCGCTCAAACCGGCGTGACAACTGCTCGTCCACCGTTTGCCCCAGAAACCTTGGGGCACTGCGCCGGGCGAAGTTTTTACCCGGCGCGGCGCACCAACATGCACTACCGACACCTTGAAGCAGGGGCACAAATGCTACAGGCGGGTGTTTGGTACCGTCCTGCTTATTACGGACCGGTAGGTGCTGCGCAACAATGTATTAACAATGAAGTTCACGCGGTGCGCAATAACGTTGGCCTGATGGACGTCTCTACATTAGGGGGTCTCGAAGTTAGGGGCACGGATGCTGCTGAGTTTCTGAATCGAATTTATACCTTCGCGTTTATCAAACAGCCGATGGGCAAGACGCGTTATGCCCTGATGACAAACGAGGCTGGTGTGGTGATAGATGACGGCGTGGCATGCCGCGTCAGCGAACATCATTTCTATGTCACCGCTTCTACCGGCGGGGTCGACCAGGCTTTCCAAAGCATGCTCAAGTGGAACGCACAGTGGCAGCTAGATGTAGACATCGCCAACGTCACATCGGCCTGGTGTGGTATCAATATCGCCGGGCCAAATGCTCGTAAAGTGTTACAAAAAGTTTGTCCCGACATTGATCTCAGTAATACAGCCTTCCCCTTCCTCGGCTTTCGTGAAGGTCACATCGCGGCAATCCCAGCGCGAGTCATACGGATTGGCTTTGTTGGTGAACTGGCTTTCGAAATACATGTGCCGCAACACAATGGTGAAGCCTTGTGGGATGCGCTGATGAAAGCCGGAGACGAGCAGGATATTAAGCCGTTTGGAGTTGAAGCCCAGCGTGTTCTACGCCTTGAAAAAGGCCATATTATTATCGGCCAGGACACCGATGCCATGTCCAACCCGATGGAGGTCCAGATGAGCTGGGCCATCGCCAGAAAAAAGCCATTTTTTGTGGGCAGTCGCAGCCTGATCGAACTGGGAAAAATGCCCTTGCAACGCACCTTGGTAGGATTTGTGGTGAACGATCCACAGGCACCTATTCCACTGGAAAGCCATCTGGTGTTGCAAGGAGATCAAATGGTGGGTCGCGTCACATCCTGTAACTATTCGCCAACTCTAGGCAAACCGGTTGGGCTTGCGTATGTCCCGTTACCAGCAGCCGAGCCAGGGTGCAAAATAGTCATAAGAGCTGCCGATGGGGTGTTAGTCACCGCAGAAGTTGTCACGCTGCCGTTCTATGATCCGGACAGCCTCCGGCAGGAGGTATAGTCATGGTTTCAGCTTCACCCGAACATCACCTGCGGCGCAGCCAGTTGTATCGAATACATCAAAGCGCAGGTGCCTACTTTGAAGACCAAGACGGCACTTTGAGCGTTAGCCAATACGCGGGTAACGCTGATGAACTAGGTCAAGCCCGCAGGCTAGGGTTGGCCGATCTCTCCACTTTGTCCCGTATTGGATTCAAAGGTCATGGCGCACCTGCCTGGCTGCACACCCAAGGCGTACTATTGCCTGAGCAACCTAACCAAACACTGCTCCAGACAGACGGTAGTTTGTTGCTGCGGTTGTCTGCCCAAGAGGTATTAATTCTGCGCGCATTGCACCCAGCAAGTGCCCTGATTACGCAGTTACAAAACCAGGTCAGCTCCGCTGCGGCACAACACGCTTACGTGCTGCCACGTGCCGATAGCCATTGCTGGCTGGCGCTAACTGGCGAGTATGCTGCACAAACCTTGGCAAAAATTTGTGGCGTGGATATGCGCTTGCACAAGTTTGCCCAAGGTGACGTCGCGCAAACGTCGGTGGCTCGCGTTAACGCAATTGTCACTCGTTACGCGCTTGAAGCAGACACGCCCTGCTTCTATATCTTATGCGATGTCAGCCTTGCGGAGTTTCTGTGGGTGTCATTAATTGACACAATGCTGGAGTTTGGAGGGCAACCGATTGGCCTGGCCACCCTCAGGCAACTACAGCCAACAAAACCATCATCACCCAGTTAAAAATCATCGCTGTCAGCCTCACTAAAAAAACCCCCACACCAATACCACAATACCCAAAACCTTTAGGACAACAGAGATATGGCATACCCTACAAAATCCCCTTACGTCATCATTGGTGCCGGCATCCACGGCCTGAGTACCGCCTATCATTTGGCCCTTGAGCTAAAGCAACGCGGCACCGGGACGGGTGAGGATATTATTGTGCTTGATAAAGCCGGGATCAGTGCCGGAGCAACCGGCATAGCCTGTGGCGTTATTCGCAACAATTATTTTCAGCCGGCAATGCGGGAACTGATGGCGCACAGTGTCGAGGTATGGGAAAGCGACCCCCAGGCCTACAGCTACCACCCGGTTGGGTACATGCAAATAAGCCCCGAGTCTATGCATGAAGATGTTGCGTCGATTTACCAACAACAGCAAGCCATTAATTATGAATCGAGTTTTATCGAAGGCGAAAAAGAATGTATGCGTTACATGCGAGATATTTTTCATGATTGGCGAGCACAAGGTATCACCTCAGTGTTACACGAAAAGCGTGGCGGGTACGCCAACAATACCAAAGCCATGTATGGGTTAGCAGCAAAAGCAGAAGCCCAGGGGGTGCGTATCATTACCGGCGTAACAGTCACAGGCTTGCGCCAGGATAACGAGGGTGCCATTCACCGGGTAGAAACCAATCGCGGCGATATTGATACCCAATATGTGGTTATTGGCGCCGGGCCCTGGGTCCGCGATTTCTGGAAAATGCTGGATCAGCCAGAAACCATAACCGTTAAAAATCCTCAAGACGGATCGGTTGCCGTGGAAGTGCCGATGTGGGTTTATTGGTCGCTGCAAGAGGGCACCCTCGGTGTTGACCCAAACTTACAAAAGACCAACGACGGCAAGATGCCGCCGGTGATTCACGTCGACTCCGACGCACCGCTGTATTCCGACACAGACGGCGCTCTGATAACTGACAGTATGTGGGGTATCTATTATAAGCCCGATTTCCACTTCGGTGGCATTCAAGGCGGTGCAGCACCCTTTATCGTGGACAAACCCGTTGATCAGATCGCCGTGGATCCATACGGGCCCGAGTCTCCAGACTTCATTGTTGGAGCTGATTTTGCACATATGTGGGTTTCTGCACTGGCTCACTGCCAAGAACGATTCTCCAATACCCTACCGCAATACAAAAACGAAGAACCCTCCGGTGGTATCGGTTGTTTTACTCCGGACAGCTTTCCTGTATTCGATACCTTCCACGGCAATTGTTTTGTCATTGCCGATTCGAACCACGGTTACAAAATGCTCGGTGTCGGTAAATTGGTCGCACAGGAATTGTGTGGCGAAAAGTCCACGTTACTGGAACCCTTTCGTTTCTCCCGTTACGCACAAGGCAAATTGCACCCAGTGTCCAATAGCCCGTTTCCTTGGAGTTAATGATCGACCCACGGGGGGCTTGAGGCAAACCTAAGAGCCCGTGTGCTGATCGACTTTTTAATGACAAATGTAGCCAGTAGCTGTTACAAAGCCACCGACGAGAGTAAATGCAAAATTGGCGGGCTGGTGCTACGAAACGAAGGTGACATTGAACTGCGGGAACTGCGGATTTTTTTGGCGATTGCACAAAGCCAAACATTGACCGAAGCCGCCCGGCGTCTGGGTGTCACCCAATCTGCGGTCTCACAGGTTCTGAAACAAATGGAACGTCATGTGGGCGCAAAACTTGTGCAGCGTCGCTCAAATCCACTGGTACTCACCGCCAGTGGCGTCGCCTTAGCCACCCATGCACAACAAATTTTGGCAAATGTTAAACAAATAACATCGGCTGTGAGAATGGCCTCTGGAGAAAAACTACCGCAACTGCGTCTGGGGCTTATCGATTCTGTGGCCAGTTCCGCAGCACGGCCCTTGTTGGACAGAATTGATGACAAAGCGCACACCATATCGTTAAAGACCGGCCTAACTTCACGTTTAGACAATACGTTTAAGACCGGAGAGATTGATATTCTGATTTCGGCAGATGTCATGGAAGCGGTACACGGCTTGGAATTACACCCAGTCATTCGTGATCCATTTGTGCTGGTGTATTCCCGCAAGATGCTCAACTCTGACACCGCGGATGTACATCAACTTTCGGCTAGTTATCCGCTCATCCGTTACAACCGACAGTCGGGCTTAGGCAACAGCACCAGTATCATGCTGCGCCGCCTGCTGCTCGACGTACATGACCGATTTGAATTTGATAGTACCCAAACCCTGATGGACTTTGTGCAAGCGGGGGAAGGATGGTCACTGGTGACTGGTTTGTGCCTGCTGCAACATCCAGAACTGCTGGAGGGTGTTGTGATCCAATCTCTCGGTGAAAGCAGTGCTCGATGGATCACTCTGAAGGCACGGACTGGCGAGTTGGGTAACCTGCCCACAGAGATTGCTCAGCATTGTCGTTGCGTGTTTACGGAAATATTACACCCAAAGCTGGTGGCGATAGCACCCTGCCTTGAAACAGAAGCGACCGCTATTACAGAATTACCCCCATTTTGAGCCACTACTGTTAGAGGATAATCCGGGAGGGGCGGGGTCAGCCCGACTCTGAGTATGCGAAGACAAAACGCGACATCGCTTTTATCTCACATAGCTTATTTTACTCGTTCTACTCGATAACTTTCAGCGGGATAAGCTTGGCCCCTGGAGATTTCTTACCCCACAGAATGAGCAAACTAAACAACCCTGTTGCGGCTAGGCAGGTGGAGGCGATCCATGCGGCCGAGGAAAGGGGATGATCGCTGAAAGTGCCTACTTGGTAGGCGATTACCGCGCAGCCATAGGCCATCACAAACGACCATGCCACTGAAAAATTACCCCAAAACGAACCTATTTCTTTGTAGATAGCCCCTATGGTGGCAACACAAGGCATATAAAGGAGGATAAATAACAAATATGCAAAAGCCCCGGCTTGACCATCAAATAAGTTCTGCATTGCGCTGATGGTGTTTATTTGCACGTCTTGCTGTTCTGCTTGAGCAGTGGTGTCGCTCAAGTCGCCGAGGTCTAATCCCAGGGGATCTGTCAGTTGGCCGCCGATTTCTGCTAGGTTGTCTGGGATGCTGGAAACCGCATCTTGAAGCATCTGTACAACATCGACCTCTTGGTCTGATTGGTTAGGCGCGTATAAAGCATCCAAAGTACCGACCACCACTTCTTTAGCAAATATTCCGGTGAATATTCCAACCGTGGCTGGCCAGTTGTCTTCTTCAATCCCCATCGGCGAGAACAAAGGGGTAATGGTCTTGCCGATGCTGGATAAAACAGACTGTTCACTATTTTCGTTGCCGACGCTGCCATCGGTGCCAATTGAATTCAACACATTCAGCGCGATGACCACGATTACAATGGCCTTGCCAGCCCGCATAACAAATCCTTTGAGACGCTGCCAGGTTTGAATGAGGATGTTTCGGGCGATGGGTGCGTGATATGGGGGCAGTTCTAACACAAAGGTGGAGGTTGATTCGGGAAGCAGATGTTTGCGCACCACTAAGGCTGATAACACGGCAATGACAATGCCAATTAGATATAAGGCAAAGACCACGTTTTGACCTTGGTGAGGGAAAAAAGCAGCGGCGAACAAGGCGTAAACAGTGAGCCGAGCGCCGCAACTCATAAAGGGGGCCATCAACGTGGTGAGAATACGGTCGGGTTGTGAATCCAACGCGCGGGTTGCCATGACAGATGGTACGTTACAACCAAAACCGACAATTAGTGGCACGAACGCTTTCCCGGGTAAGCCGAGTCCGCGCAACAGCCGATCAACGATAAAGGCGACACGGGCCATGTAGCCAGAATCTTCCAACATGGATAACACTAAAAATAAGGCGCCAATGACGGGTATAAAAGTGCCGACCAGTTGTACGCCGCCACCCACGCCATCGGCTAGGAAGACAATCAGCCAGCTGGGAAAGGATAGGCTTTGCAGCAATTGTCTGGGCAGTTCGACAAACAATACGCTGCCCGTGAGATCAAAAAAATCGATAAAGGCGGAACCCACGTTGATCGATATGAAGAACATGGCGTACATGACGCCTAAAAAGATCGGGAAAGCGAAGAATCGATTGAGTACGAGCCGATCAAGTCGCTCTGAGCCGGTCACCTTTGGCGGCGCTTGGGTCGTCGCAATCGCAACTAATGCGTCTATGGCGCCATAAATCTGTGTGTCGTCGTTAGAAGCACTGATCGGCTTTACTTGGCGTGCCTGTTCGATTAGCCCTTTGGCTGCATCGACGCCGTCTCTCTTGCTGGCCACCATGGCGATGACGGGACAATCCAGCTGTTTAGACAACTGTTCAATATCTATGCTCAGCCCTTGTTTGCGTGCAACATCGACCATGTTAATGACGATGATCATGGGAGTTTTTAGGTGGGTGAGTTCATTAGTGAGATAGAGTCCTCGACTCAGAGCCGCAGCGTCGACAATGTTGACAATCACATCGGCTGTTTTGGCGTTAAGGTAGTCCCGAGTAATTTGTTCGTCGAGACTATCGCCGCTTGCTGACAAACTGTAAGTACCTGGTAGGTCGATGACTTCAATGTGCTGCTTTTTGTGTTGATAGTGGCCAGACTTTTTCTCAACCGTGACACCCGGCCAGTTAGCCACTCGCTGATAGGTGCCAGTGAGTGCGTTAAACAGTGTGGTCTTGCCGCAATTTGGGTTGCCCACCAATGCTATCTGAGTCATGTCAGAACTTCGAACTCTAGGGCGTCAGCCTCGCTTGGGCGCAGGGCTAGTGAGTAACCGCGAAGCTTAATCTCAATGGGGTCACCCAAGGGTGCTTGTCGAGTGATGGTGACCTGGGTGCCAGGAATGAGACCCAAACGCTGTAGTTGCGCGCAATAGCGCGACGATTCAGTAAATCCGGTAATCCGCAGGCGGCTGCCTACAGCAACGTGTCGAAGCTTGGTGTTCATCTGAGTTTTCGTCGGGAGGTCCGTGAATAAAGCGAAACTTTGACACCTTCACGGTGGAAACACAAATGATTCTTATTTGCGAATCTATCGGCAAAAAGCTATGCCTGAACGGCCTAAGTGGTGTTTAGTTGGTAGGTTTCTTGCGTACGTAAAGGACAAGTTCATGATCGACCAACTCGAACCCGGCTGCATCAGCGATTTCTCTTTGCAGTGACTCGATGCGTTCGTTGACAAACTCCACCACGTTACCGGTGTCGACGTCTACCATGTGGTCATGGTGAGTTTCGTCAGCCAGTTCATATACCGAATGGCCATCATCAAAATTATGACGCTCAACTATCCCGGCAGATTCAAACTGGGTGAGTACGCGATAGACGGTGGCTAACCCAACACTTTCTTCCTGTTGCATGAGTTTCTTGTAAACGTCTTCTGCACTCATGTGATGCGGATCGGCGCCTTCTAACACCTCCAAGACTTTGAGCCTTGGCAGGGTGATTTTTAAGCCTGCTTTTTTAAGATCTGAACCTGGCAACTGCGGTGTCCTCTTGTGGTGGGCGAACGATACTGGTGTTGCCGAAGCATTACCAGCAGTGCTTTTTTCCATTCACTGGTTACAATGAAGTTGGGGAAGAACATCGTCTAGAGGGGAAGCAACATGCTTACTTTGTCCATTCCAGAGCATATCGTCGCTCTGTGCGGTGAGCAAATGAAGCGTTTGATGGACAAAGTAAAGGCTGAAGATTTGTGGGTATTGGGTCATCTAGAAGAAATTGGTGGTAGGGGCCTACCCTATCTGGACGGCTTACTCGCTATTAACACAAGGTACTTAACATGCTAGAGCAAGAAATAGATATCCCAACAGCAGACGGCGCAATGAATACTTTCATCACTCGCCCAGACGGAGATGGCGAGTATCCTGTGGTTTTGTTTCTCATGGACGCGCCAGGAAAGAGAGAAGAACTACATGACATGGCGCGCCGCATAGCTACCGTTGGCTATTATGTGATGTTGCCTAATTTGTATTACCGACGCGTTCGAGAGTTTGTGATGTCGACAGATAAGCGCGAGGAGATGTTTGGTCATATGAACGCGCTGTCTAATGCCATGGTGTGTGAAGATATTCAGGTGCTGTTTGATCATGCGGCACAAGACAGTGCTGCCAGTGACGGGTTGGCGGGTTGTGTTGGTTACTGCATGAGTGGTCCTTTCGCATTTGCCGCGGCCGCTGCATTTCCTGGTCGCATCGCCGCCAGCGCTTCGTTTCATGGCGTTCGCTTATTCAGCGATGCCAGCGATTCCCCACATTTGGATACCGATAAAATCAAGGCTGAAATGTACTTCGGTTGTGCCGCTACAGATGAGTGGGCGCCTGTAGAGATGGTAGAAGGGCTAGACAAATATCTAGCGCAATGTGGCATTACCTACCAGCTTGAGTGGTATCCAGATACCTTGCATGGCTTTGTTTTTCCCTCTCGCGACGGTATCTATCACAAACAAGCAGCAGAACGTCACTGGCAGAGGTTGTTTGCGTTGTTGCAGAGAAATGGAGTTTCGCCTGCCTACTAACGCGTCAGGGTTTCGATTTCTTTTTCATCTAACCCTGCGGTAGCTGCCGCTTTGATCAAGCCAGCCCAGGTCTTGTCGTCGATGGGAATGCCGTCGACCAACCGTTTGGCCATAGACTCACGCTCTGGTTCGCCGGGCAACATCACACCCTGGGCACCTTTTGCCGGGGTGGTACTGTGCAAATAGTCCACCATGGCATTCACTTCATACTGGAATTTTTCCAATCCGCCAAATGCCTGAGGATCTAGTACCAACATAAACATATTGTTGACGATGTGGTGGCTGCGTAAATTCTCAGGTTGCGCGGTCCACTCGCCCGCTAACGCACCACCCAGTAACTCGCACATAACCGCCAAGCCGTAGCCTTTGTGTAGCCCAAATGGACCCAACGCTCCCAGCGGAGGCTCATACATAACTGCCGGGTCGGTGGTGGCGGTGCCTTCGTGGTCAACCAGAGCGCCAGCCGCAACTTGATCGCCAGCGTTGTAAGCAACCCTCACCTTGCCCATCGCCACCGCACTGGTAGCCATGTCCAAAATGATGGGGTGACCGCTGGTATGTGGAACAGCACAGCAGAATGGGTTGGTTGAAAGTCGTCTTTGCCGCCCTGCAAAGGGAGATACTAAGGGTTCGTGACCGACCACATTCACCATATGCAAGGAGATGAAACCTTGTTCGACACAATGCTCGGCATAGGCGCCGATGCGGCCCAAGTGGTGGCAGTTGCGCACGCCCATACACACAACTCCAATTTCTCTCACCCGTTGCATAGCAATGTCTGCGGCTTGGCGGCCTACCACTTGGCCAAAGCCAAACTGGCCGTCCACAACCATAACTGCCCCATTGTCTTTTACTACTTGCGCTTGCGCATCTTGGCGTAAAAGTCCCGCGCCTATATTTTGTACGTAGGCGGGCACCATGCCGACGCCATGACTGTCATGACCTTTTAGATTGGCAGCCACAAGGTGCTCACCTACCTCTCGTGCAAAGCTTGGGTTTGCACCGGTCTCAACAAAGATTTGTGTGACGAAAGCTTGGGTGCGTTGATCTGCATCGATGATTCCAAAGGTGTGATGAATTGTAGATGAACAGTGTTGCCTCTTGGTGGGGCATGTGACAAGTGACTATGTTGTTTAGTCAAGGATTTAGGCTAATTTTTCATCCCAGTGAGTACCGTTCTTCATCATCGTGTTCAGGATTGTTAGCTGCTTGCGCAGACAGGCCACTAGCGCCACCTTTTTCGGTTTGCCTGCAGCCACTAATCGTTCATACATGGATTTAATCTTCGGATCGTGTTGAACGGCCGATAGCGTGGACATATACAACACGGTACGGACTTTACGACGCCCACCATGTATTCGTCGTTTACCTCGAAAACTGCCACTGTCGCGGTTGATTGGCGCAACACCCACGAGTGCCGCGATTTCTTTTCGATTGAGTTTTCCAAGTTCAGGCAACTCACTCATCAACGTATATGCTACGACTTTACCGACGCCTTTCGCACTCATCAGCAGGTCACGTTGACTTTTCCATTGTGGTATTGCCTCAACGAATTTGTCGATCTGCTGGTCGATGCGTTCAATCTCCTTTTGAATGGCTTTGAGAATTCGTTGTAGGGGTTTATGGACGGACGTCGGCATGCGCTGCAAACGATTCTTTTGCATAGTGCTCATATCCAAGCACTGGCTACGCACAGTTATTAAGTCACTGATTTGACGTAATTTCTCTGGTTTTAGTTCAGACAATGCAGGACGCACAGCCTCACCAAAATGAGCGATATCTTGCGCATCTAATCGATCAGTTTTCGCCAATCGCCCCGTTGCTTTAGCAAACTGTCTGACTTGACCGGGATTACAAACGACCACGGGTAGCCTAGCCTCGTGAGCCGCGCAGACAAACAACATCTCCAGGCGACCGGTGGCTTCGATCAGTACGCGGGCTGGTTGGTAAGTTTTGATTCTCTTTGCGGCTTCCCTGGTCCCTTGAGGAGTGTTGTCCACGCAGAAGTATTCGCCAATTGGACGAACATAAATGTCGAGCTGAGACTGGCTGGTATCGATGCCAATATTGATTTCGGTAGGATTTTCTTTGTTCATAGAATAAGCTTCTCTAACTTGCGATACGGGCTCGAGGCCCTCATGACTATTCGAGTTATGCCTAGTGAGTCTTGCAGCGTTCCTACTTGTCATCGGTCTCTTGTTAAAGGACCCGTTAAAAGTCGAACTACTGCAAGAAGGCCTTCGGCGGCCACCGAAGGTGGGCCTCAATGTACCCGTCCCGACAAAGCTCTGGAAGGCAGAACCGTTCCCGGAAATTAACCATACAAGTTTCTGTTGAATATTTTCCAGGAGTAGGCATGCAACCCTTGGTACAAGGTTACGGATTGATTGAAGGACCGGTGTGGGTGCCTGGT
>QIGT01000495.1 GCA_003230835.1 Gammaproteobacteria bacterium | reverse complement strand
CAGTCGTATTAGCAGCGGCATTAGCAGCGGCATTTGGGGCGGCTGAAGAGACCGCGGCAGGGGTGTCATACAGGGGAGGGTATTCTGTCCATGGATGGATGAAGAGCACTACTAACAAGCCAATACAAATGGCGATAGCCGATGTACATAGATAGTAGAATACGGTTATACCGCCTAGACGACCCATACTGCCAGATTTTCGCAGTTGCATGACACCGGTCAGCAAAGAGAAAAAAATCAGTGGCGCTATGATCATCTTGAGCGCAGCTAAGAAACTGCTCTGAATGACGCGGGTCAGTGGCGCCAGCACTGAATGGTCTGGGAACAAACTTGCTAACAGCCAACCGAGCAAGGCTGCCAATACTAAAATAGGCGCGAACCATCGCGATTGCACAGTACTCTAAACCGATAAGTTGATGATGTGACCCGGGCTGATGGCCACCTTACCTAACTCGGCGCGGTGGCGTGCTTGGCGCGTGTTAGCACCTTGAGGTCGAGGAGCTGCGGCGTATCGTCGCGATGAAAGTCTGGCGGGTCTGTGTATGGGTAGCGGATTCATCAATGAAATTTATTGTGATTTTTTCCAATTGTGCCCGACTCACGTCACAATGCCACCCTAAGCTTAATTAGTTTTAGATTGTTTTGTGAGAAAACGTGAGAAAAGACGGGACTTATTCAGCCTTTGCAACTTCACCGCGGCGTAAAATTGACGCCTGGACGATGTGCTTCAGCATCTGGGTTTTAATTGCAGGATGTGGTGGGGCTGAATTCCAGCAGTGGCAAGGTCTAACCATGGGTACCTACTATCGCGTGTCCTTTGGGATGGTAAATGGATGTCAGGTCTCCAAAAATGAAATAGAGGACATATTCACAGCAGTCAATCAGACAATGTCCACCTATTTGGAAGCGTCTGAGTTGTCGCGCTTTAACCACAGCGCTGCAACCTCATGGCAGCCAGTGTCTGCGCAGTTGTTTGAGGTGATTGAAACTGCCGCTGAGGTCGCGCAACAAAGTGACGGTGCATTTGATGTGACGGTAGGGCCGCTGGTGAATTTGTGGGGTTTCGGTGCAAACTCTAGTGAGGTGGTACCCAGTACAGCAGAACAAGCAATCGTGGCCGCAGTTGTGGGCATGGATAAAATTGAATTGGCATCTCTTAGAATTCGCAAGCTGCTGCCCAGTGTTTTCGTTGATCTTTCTGCCCTGGCCAAGGGTTACGCTGTAGATCAAGTCTCCCTAGCGTTGTCACAACAGAACTGCCATGACCATATGGTGGATGTGGGTGGTGAGATCAAGTTAGCCGGAGAAAACCGCCACGGTGAGCTATGGCGTATTGGCGTCGAAGTACCTAAATCGAGCCAAATGGGTGAGAGTCGAATGGTCCTTAACCTCACAGACTTGGCCGTGGCAACATCGGGTGACTATCGAAATTTCCGTATGGTTGACGGCAAGAAAGTTCACCATGTTTTCGATCCAAGAAGCGGTTTGCCTACGGCTAATTCCGTAGTTTCCGTGACCGTCGTTCACCCCCAAGCCATGTGGGCGGACGCCTATGCTACAGCGATCATGGTGTTGGGAGAGCAAGCAGGCATGGCGATGGCTGCAGAGCATGACTTTGCGGTATACATCATGAGTCGTGACGCGGAAAAACAAGGGCGTGCGCAAAAGGTTGTTGGGCGCTATAATTTGCGTATGCAACCCTATCTATCAGTACCCGATCTATCAACACCCTATCCGTTAGAACCAGAGTAGAGGTTTATACATGACCACCATGATTCTTGCGTTCGTGTTGACCTTACTTTTAGTTGCGGCCATGGCCATTGGTGTTCTCATGGGTAGAAAGCCGATTGCCGGAACTTGCGGTGGCATGAAAGCGCTCGGCATGTCGGGTGATTGCGAGATTTGTGGTGGGGATCCTGGCCTTTGCGATTCAAGTGATGAGGCAAATCTCACCACTCGCGTTGGCAAGTAGGCGCTAGGGAGCCTCTTCAAAGACAAATAGATGGCTATCTACGATCCCAAGCAGCGAACCAATGATGGCATGCGTTTTGGGAGGATGTTTTACAAGGAGCAAGACGAGCTTTTGCACGGCCAATGCTAGGCAATGCAAGATGCTCGACAGAAATATCAAACGTCGAATCCGGCATCCCTCAGGATCTGCATCAATGCTGGTAGCAAAAACATCAACCAGAAAAATGTGCAGCACACAGTTTCCTTGAAAAAATATCCCTTAAAACCATCAAAGCCAGGCTTGCGTTTGTATACATCTGGGAAAAAGGACCAAAACTGACCTGACCTTACCGGACCACCGTCAAGCAACGGAATTCGCCTAGTAATTGTTCCCTTTCGAAATGCGACCATGAGCCTGGCGCTCCAGAGTGCAAGTGGGAAACATAGAATACTGATCGAGAAGGCAAACTCTTCATCAGAAAAGATTGAAAGTATCAAAAAAACAAAAATGCAAATTACGATTGCGAGCAAAAGGTACTGAATTAATTTCACGTCATTGTCCGCGCTTTTTACCCAAACACTCAAAATGCTACCCTCTCTAAAGAACAGCAGGCCTCTATTTCGCCTAATACCTAGGTCGGTATCGCCCTCGAGCAGTGCCCCCGCTGTGGTGCACGCCTACGGGTGATTGCCACCATCACCCAGCCCGACGTGATGCAGACAACTCGACCATGTTCATCTGCAACAAGGGCCTGCAACAAGCGCCGCCCAGGCCAGCGCGAGCAGACAGACACCGACGTAACGACGATCTGTTTCACGCCTCATAATGAGCCTTTGGGCAACAGCTCAAGGCAGGCATTCGGACCCAATAAACCACGTTGAGATACCGCCCATCGCCAAACGCAGCATTTAGCTTCCTCTTGCGTAAGCTGTGATCCCACCGACCATTAGGCCAGCTTGGAGGTCTACTCCAATCTACAACTTATCCTATCGCAATACCCGACAGCCTTATGGGAAATACCCCTTGTTTCGCCTATTCTTAATCCCATTGGCCTGAAAGACACTTTTATTTTTACTTTCCTCTATCTGAGTGAGCGTGATTCTGAGACTTTTATTTGCTGGCAAGGCGTGTTGGGCGCAATAGTTGTTCTATTGCAACGAAGCCTAACGCCGCGCCTTAGCGGACGAAATGCAGCGTACAAAGCTCTCGCGGTATTAATCTACATACAAGCCAGACTGGTCAAATCCACTATAGCAGCCGTTATAGTGTGCAAGTCCACGCACCAATAGAAATGCTTGATCTGGAGCAATTTCGGGCCTATCCTGAGTTAGAACTTTGTGTTCTACCTGCGGTATCACTTACCTTCGATCACCGTAGAAAAATGCAACGATCAGTGGCCAGGGACTGATATATCTAACGGATAATATGGAGGTTCAACAATGAGTAAATTTCCCATGCAACATCACGGTATGAGCAAGGCTAAAGGCTGCTCCCATGCCCGCCTTGGCAACTTTGGCAAGCTTTTTCCCAAACTCAAAGGATTACCAGTCAGTGAGGAACAGGCCGCAGCACTAGGCGGCCCAGGCTCGCCTATGGACGATCAAGACGACTCAAGCGGTGACAGTAAAATACCTGCTGGCTACACTTTTTTCTCACAGTTCATCGATCACGACATTACCTTGGATACCACCTCTGATATCGAGGGTGAACCATTATCCAATGCTGCTATTGAAGAATTACCCAATCTGCGCACGCCTACTTTGGATCTGGATTGTGTTTATGGATTTGGACCTGAGGCGAGCCCACACCTTTATGAAGGCGCTACTGCGCCTGGACGACTGCTAGTAGGCAACAGTGGCAACCCTAACGATTTACCTCGCAGCGAAAATGGCACAGCGCTTATTGGTGACCCACGCAATGATGAGAATATTTTCATCTCGCAGATACAATTATTGTTTATTCGCTTTCATAACAAAATTTATGACAGCCTGGTGTCTAGTGTGTCGCCGGAAAACCGTTTTGAAGAAGCTCAGAAAATGACTCGTTATCATTATCAATACTTGGTAGTTAACGATTTGCTAGCGCGAATTTGCGACACAAAAATTTTCAACTTTGCCATGAAAAAAACTAGCTTCCCCTTGATCTACAAAGCAGATAAACACCACAACCTGCCTATGCCTGTAGAGTTTAGCGTTGCTGCATATCGTTTTGGTCACACTACTGTACGCTCACGCTACGCAGTCAACAGCCAGCATCCTGAGGTGGATCTCTTTGATGAACGTTTTGGTACCGAAGGGTTTACCAGCCTGCCAACGGACCTGGTTGTAGATTGGCGGTTTTTACTAGAAGTTGATAAGTGTATTCCACCACTATTCACCAAAGCATTCGATTTACAATTACCCACTGAACTCATCAATCTGCCTGATAATATTGTTGGCCGTGATGCCAGCGATAACCTCCGTTCTCTTGCCTTTCGTAACCTACTCCGAGGCAATGCCTTATCACTGCCATCTGGCCAATCCGTAGTCAAAGCGCTTAAGGCCGCTGGCTATCCGATATCCACCAATTTCGCGCCACTCAAACTCGACGAAGTCATCCCTCATGGCTGCAGCGAGCTTGCCAAAGAAACACCATTGTTTTTCTATTTAATGAGAGAGGCGGGAACATTAGGTAAAGGGTGTAAGTTAGGGCCTGCCGGGTCTGCTATTTTGCTAGAAGTGTTTATTGGTATACTCAAGCATTGCGAAACAAGCTTCCTTAATCAGAAAGCCTGGAAACCATTAGCATGTATTGCAGGTAGAGGTGGAAAATTTGAGCTCGCTGATGTCGTGAGATTCGTTCAAAGCTAAAAAATGGGGCCAGGCTCACTTTCCTACGTCAAACAAGACTAATGGCTGCCCTTTGTTCCGCCTATCCTCCGAAAAGGCGTTAGCCGTCTAGATAAATGCGGTATTGGTTGTGCCACTCTTTCGAAGAGCGGGCGTGGCTTTGCAGCTCATTCGCGAGGCGCAATTTGGATCGTGAATATTGGCGCTGGGACAAGATCATATGAACCGCAGAACGTCGAGTTGGTGGCGGTTGAGCCATCATCGGAAATGATCTCTCAAAGGAAAGCGGGTTCTTACCCGGCAGAGAAGGCTTGTGCTGAGAATCTGCCCTTCGAAAGTAACAGTTTTTCGCACGCGATGACTGTGTTTTCTATGCATCATTGGGAAAATAGAGCGCTGGCGTTTGGTGAGATGAATAGAGTAACAACAGAAATGTTTGTTGCCATCACATGGGACCCTAAATCGGACCCGTTCTGGCTGACACGAAACTATTTTCCAGAAATCTATGAAATGGATAAATGCATTTTTCCTGACCTTGAAGAGCTAAATGAGCATTTTGTTGATGTTGAAATTAGCACGTTGCGGATCCCCCATGATTGCAAAGACGGGTTGTTAGCCGCTTTTTGAAAAAGACCTGAAGCTTATCTGAGCAGCCAGGTGCGGCAGTCGAGATCTCGCCTTTTTCTAAAATAGAGAACTTGCCGGAGGGTTTGCAAAAACTGCGAGACGATCTTAATAGTGGGGTGTGGGCAAAAAGTAATCATGCTATTTTGGGTTCGTTATCTCTAGATGTTGGTTACAAGGTGATCTCTGCTAAGGTGAAAAATGTATAAACGCTTGGAGGTTGTCTATGAAAGAGATTACTCGTATTAACCATGTCGGGTTGCGTGTGAGAGATCTTGCTGTCACCCGCGAATTTTATGAAAATTTGGGTTTCAAATTTCTTGTCGGTCCGGTTGGTCCAGAACCGGTAGCGATTATGGAGCACGATTCTGGAGTAAACCTTAACTTGATACTCAACGCCAGTGAGAACACCTCTGAGCATAATGTTTTAATGGACGATGAGATTAAGCACCCAGGTTATACGCATATTGCTTTGGAGATCACCGATATCCAGGCGGTAGAAGCCCGGCTCGGTGAGTTAGGGATAACGGTGACTGAACGTGTCAAATTTGAAGGGGCGGAATTCTTCTTCATACGTGACCCAGACGGTAATGTGATTGAATTCCATAAACCCGCCGAGTAGGGGTTGGGAAGTGTGGTGACTAATATGATTAGCTATTTGTTGAGCTGTACATGAAATACGTGCTGATTCTGATCGTCATCTTGGCGGTACTCGTCGCTGGTTATGTGGGCTACATGAGGTTAATTGTAAACCCTAACGTGGTCCACGAACTGCGTGACAACCCGAACGGTGAGCGTGCACATAAGGTGATGCTTATTGTACTGCCTGATGGAAAGACATTTCCTGTCAACTACCTTCGCGAAGGTGATACGGTGTACGCTGCGGCAGATGGGGCTTGGTGGCGCCAACTTCGTGGGCAAGGGGCGCCGGTTGAGCTTCTTGTGCGGGGTGAAACACTCAATGGGCAAGCCCGTGCTATAGAAGGTGACGCTGAACACCGTTCCGCAGTATTTGATCGGTTGCTACCCAACGCACCAAAAATATTTGGCATGCTGGTGCAAATTGAATTGGTACCTAGTTCATGATTTAGGAAGCATCACACGCTACAGAGTTGGCCTTGAAAAACATTCAGATCATTTTACTAGCAGGATGGGCGAACTTGCCCATAGTCCAGATTCTGAAATTGACCGTGACTAACACGACACCAGATGTTCGCGTCGCGCACGCCCTCCCAAGGTTGAATGGGTTGAGGTGGCTTCCACTTTTTTTCACCTGTCGGCGGGGCCGCATACGGCACGCCTCGAAAAACATGTACGCCGTCATCAACGACACCTGAAATTTGCCCCAGCTTGGTATCACGCGGGATAACTTCTAGAGCTTTACTTGACGCCAGCACCCTGGCGCAATTCGTTGACATTAAAAGCGTAAAAATCAACCTAACCGGGTATTTAGAGAAGTGCACGCAAGTGGCCCTTAATCATGGTTCTTGTAACCTATATGCATTGAAGGACGATTTTGAATGCGAGACGCTTGAATACAAATCACAAGTAATAGTTAGGGTTACCGATTGGTCATGGATCCACTAGTCAGCTTTGTTGACCAGCTATTGCAACACAGGGTGACCGAGCGCATTGTATTGGGTAGTAGGATAATTCCTGAGCCCCTTTGATCATGGTGATATCTCCAGCGCTACACAGCCTGTTTCTGAGTTTCGCGACTCTCGGAGCCTTGCTGTTCGCTGGCGTTATCCTGGCCAGAAACCCCCAGTCGACTGCGGCACGAATGCATGCTGTGTACGGTGCTTTGGCAGCTGGCTGGCTTTTTTGTATGGCGATGGTGGCGTCTGCGGACACTCACTCAGAGGTTCAATTTTGGTCGCGAATGTTGCAACTCAGTCTCGGCATGCTACCCGGCGTGATATTTCATCTCAATGTGGTAACTGCGGGTGTAGCCCATCAATTCCATCCCCAGATTCAATGGCACTATGGCTTGTCTGTTGTGGTTACGGTAGTTAGTTTGGCGAACCCTGTGTTGCTGTCTACCCCGTATGTCTACAGCTGGGGACTTTATCCCAACTTCACACTCTGGGGGCTCCTCCCACTGTGTTTTTTATTAGTGACCTTTGTCGAAGTTGTGTTGCTCTATCGACGCATGTTGTCGCAAGAGAATCTTGGCGGTGTGTATCGTCAAAAAATCCAAGCTTTTTGCCACGGCAATATGTTTGCTACCTTGGCCTTGGTAGATTTCATCCCGGCGTTTGGTTTTGCCGTGTATCCCTTTGGGTTTGTGATCATGAGTGTTATGCATTTTGCGACACTGTTTGGCTCAATTAGATACCGATTGATCGATCTGACGCCAGAATTCACGGCACCACAAATTTTGCAAAACATTCCCGACGGTGTGTTCGTAATTGATTCGCAAGGCGTTGTGCGCTTCATCAATAAGGCATGTGCAAAGATGTTCGGGCAAAATCAAGAGAGCTGCTTGAATCAATATCTGCTGGATATCGCTCCGGTACAGATGGCGGAATACTACGCTCGGGAGGCGATGCCTATTGGGCAGGAATTGAGTTTCGAGTCGACAACACCTGAACAATTATTCACCGTGGTTGTCTCTACAACTGAATTACACGATCAAGCACAGGGTGTGATCGGTGCCGTGTGGGTGTTGCGCGATTTAACTGAGCAACGCCGCGTGGAAGCGGAAAAGAATGAATTAGAAGATTGGGTTCGGAGTGGGCAGAAACTTGAAACCCTAGGTGTCATGGCTGGTGGCATAGCTCACGATTTTAACAACATACTGGTGGCGATATTGGGCAGTGCTGAGCTGGCAAAATCTGATGTCTCGTCAACAAGCGATATGACTGCGTATCTTGAGACCATTGTTCATTCGGCAGAGCGAGCTGTCGAACTGACAAGGCAGATGCTGACCTATGCGGGCCAGAACACCCCAGCAAATAGGCTGGTTGACGTCAATGCATTGTGCAGGGAGATCAATGAGCTGTCACATTCGGCGGTATCGAAGAAGGCGACGTTCACAACCGAGTTTGTTCAGGCATTGCCGCTTGTCATGGCAGACTCAGGTCAGTTGTCACAGGTCATTCTTAATTTGATCACCAATGCATCAGACGCATTAGGCGATGAGGTCGGATCGGTGACATTGCGCACCGACGCTTTGGAAATGGAGACTAGCGAAGGGGGCGATGTCGCTCTGTTTGTGATCATCGAGGTGGCGGATTCCGGGTGTGGCATGGACGCGGAAACGAAAGAGCGGATCTTCGATCCGTTTTACACGACCAAGTTCACAGGTCGGGGGCTCGGCTTAGCCAACGTGATGAGTATTGTGCAATCTCATAGCGGTCGTATAAAAGTCGAATCGGAACCGGGGTGCGGCTCTACCTTTACAATCGCTCTGCCAGCCACCGAAGCCAGTACACTTGAACTAGTCGGTCAACAGGTTGAGCAGGAAGGGCACAACGGTGGCCTGGCATTGTTGGTAGACGATGAGCCCGAGGTGCGTCGGGTAGCGGCGAATATGTTGGAACGCATTGGTTTTGATACAATTCAAGCCTCTCACGGTAAAGAAGCCATAGCGATTCTGCAGCAGCATCAGGACAACATCTCTTTAATCCTGCTGGATATCACCATGCCGGAGATGGACGGTATCGAAACGCATCTAGCTATTCGATCACTTTCGTCGGAACTACCAGTTGTGTTGATGAGCGGTTATCAAAGCAATGTCTCTGCGCCTTTGCTTGAAGATTTGAATACTACCTTTCTGATGAAACCATTTAGGTTTCAACAGCTCACTGAAAAAATCAACGAGGTAACCACGCAAGCGAATCTACGGGCGACGGTGAGTTCAAACGCCACCAAATAACGTGGCTTGTCGATATATCGCGGCAGCAATTTCTTACTCTGTACACATTATTTTGTGAGAGAGCGCAATCACTATGCCAACCCCTGGTTCACTCAGTCATATCCCGCTTTGAGGGCTCATTGACCTAAGCCGTTAGATCTTAAAGCGCGTGCCAACCGAAATATACGAAAATCAACCCGATAAGTAAACCGAGCAACTCCAGCAGCTGTCGGCACGAACATTTGGTCGCATTTTCTTGTAAATGCAGTTGCACAGAAATATTTACAGACTCAAATTAATGGTTGATCCACTGCATTGAATGCCGTAGCTTGCTGCGCTTTCCTACCCATCCATAACGTTGTAAAACACGTTTTAAAAGTACCTGGAGTACCTCAGTTGAGACTGCGATTGTGACTGCCTTTGCCAGTCGGCGAGTTCGTCGACCTGTAACCCCTTTCAACAACCCTGTTTCCTTAATAGGTTGTTTTTTTCCTCTCCTGCTGTTGTTTATGATTCTATCTGCGTGTGATGGCGAACCTGAATCTCACGCGGGAACCCCCCCATTGCGCTTCACCGCAATTCCTGATCAAAACAGTACCGAATTGCAGGAGAAGTTTCAGCCCCTGGCAGCTTATCTGAGCGAACAGCTTGGGAGGATTGTCACCTACGTGCCTGCGCGCGACTACCAAGCCAGTGTTGAAATGTTCCGTAACGGCGATGTGCACTTAGCTTGGTTTGGAGGGTTCACTGGTGTGCAAGCGCGTGAGGCAGTAGCCGGTGCCATGGCGATTGCCCAGGGGGCAACTGACCCACACTATTTTACCTACTTCATTGCTCACAAAGACGCCGGTATAGAACCCAGCAGCAAATTTCCTCAAGATATTGCCTCACTGCGTTTTACCTTTGGGTCCCCTAGCTCAACTTCAGGACGCTTGATGCCAGAATACTTTATTCGCCATCACACTGGGAAAACGCCGCTAGACTATTTTGACCACCCGGTTGGCTTTTCTGGAAGCCACGATAAAACCGCAGAACTGGTTGGCTCGGGGCAATATCAAGTAGGCGCAATAAATTACAAAGTTTATGAGCGGCGGGTGTTAGAAGGTTCTACCGATCCTGAGCGAGTGCAAGTCGTGTGGAAGACACCACCTTACGCTGATTACAACTGGACCGTCCATCCTCATGTAGAGACTTTGTTTGGCCGCGGTTTTATCCAGCGCCTACAGTCCGTCTTGGTTGATATCGATGATCCCAAATTACTTGCAGCTCTGCCCCGCGAGCGACTCATTGTTGCAAAAAACCAAGACTTCGACGGTATTCGTGACGTCGCTAAAATACTCAATATGATCCGGTGAAGGTGATGAGTGACGGCCATGTGGAGATTCGCAATGTAACGGTAGCGCATGCTTCAACTCATGCTCTGGATGACGTGTCATTGAGTTTGCAACCTGGAGAAGCGGTTGCGCTGGTTGGATTAAGCGGCGCCGGGAAAAGTACACTTCTTAGCGTTTGTAGCGGCATGATTCGGCCCGATAGTGGTTCGGTTGAAGCCAACGGCCATGAGTTGGCAAAACTCACTGCGGCGCAACTCCGCCGGGTCCGTAGTCGTATTGGGTTTATCCATCAAGACTTCAGCCTTGTGCCTAATCTTAGGGTGTTGCAAAACGTGGTGAGCGGTCGCTTGGGGAAACGTTCTTTTGTGGGTGGAGTTAGAGATTTTTTGTTTCCGGCAGATGACGTGGTCCAGAAAGTTTATGAAATTCTCGACAGTGTGGGTATTGCGGAGAAACTTTATGAGCGTACCGATCGCCTTTCCGGTGGTCAGCGTCAACGTGTTGCAATTGCGCGCGCGCTGTTCCAGTCGCCAGATATCATATTAGCGGACGAGCCCATATCCAGTGTAGATCCCGCCAGAGCACAGCGTACCATTGCGTTATTACGGCAGATTTGTACCGACCGAGGACTCACCCTATGTGTCAGTTTGCACAACCTGGAGCTGGCCCGAGCGTACTTTCCGCGCCTAATTGCCCTCAAGTCTGGGCGGGTGCTGTTCGATAAATCAGTGGGTTGTATCACTCAAGCAGAATTTGACGAGCTATATCACATTGCGTGACGACGGTCTTAACATTGGGCGACGACGCTGGATTCTAGTGGGCCTATTGGCCGCAGGTTTTGCCTCAATTTATGCTTTAGATTTGCAATGGTCTCAGTTGTTACCCAATGCTGGCGGCATACACACCGCTGGGCAGTTTTTTGCGCGCGCGTTATCCCCAGCACTGAGTTATGAATCAGCAGTGCCGCTACACACCCCGCCGTTATTAATTAAGGCCCTTGCTGCCGCTTGGCAGACCATACTGTTTGCAGCTGCTGCGCTCAGCCTAGCGTTGGTTGGTGGAGCGGTATTGGGCTTTTTTGCCAGTACGGCACTATGGCTGCCTGCTGGCGCGCACGAGCCATCGAGCGGGCGCCCACTGGGAGCAGCGTTGCTAGGGGTTATGCATGCACTGATACGGTTGCTCATTACCCTGATGCGCTCGGTGCATGAGCTTCTGTGGGCGGTGTTGTTTCTTGCCGCGTTTGGTTTGAGTCAAATGAGCGCGGTGATCGCCTTAGCGCTGCCGTGTGCGGGTATCTTGGCAAAAATATTTGCTGAGTTGGTTGATGAAGCGCCCAGTGAAGCAGCCTATGCGCTGCGTGCGGCCGGTGCCTCGCGTTTGCAGGTATTTTGTTTTGCGCTTATACCCTGTGCGATGCCCGATATTTTGGCCTATGTGCTGTATCGATTTGAGTGTTTGTTGCGCACCTCAGCAGTGCTGGGTTTTTTTGGTTTTCCCACTCTCGGCTTCTATATCGCCGCAGCCTTTGAAAATTTGCACTATGGGGAATTGTGGAGTTATCTCTACACCCTGCTTATCTTGATTGTTATTGCTGATTGGTGGAGTGGGTTGTTTCGGCGTGAGCTTTTGCGATGAACGAGTTGAGGTCCATAGCCGTTCTGGATCTGTATCGTACACGGCCAAAAAATTGGCCGGTGCGTATCAGCGTTGGGATTATGTTTGCACTTATGGGTATTGCCTGGTTAGCTGGCGATTTTTTCCCAGCAGATACCTTTACTCAATCTCGCCAGGCTAACGTAGAGAGGTTTTTGCGCGAACTATTGCCCTTTCCTCTACACAATGTTGACTTTGATTGGGCAGTCGCTGCGCGGTGGGGTTGGGAAATACTAGATAACAAAGGCTTTGAGGCGCTCTATACGACTTTTCTGATATCTGTGGCTGCCATCGTTTTGGCTTCAGTAATGGGCGCACTCCTCACCATTCCCGCGGCGCGTAACATTGCCACGGACCAACCGTTTGGCTTGAACCATGGATCGCCGTCGGTCGTCAGCCGCCTGTTATGGCAAATAATGTTGGTTGTCACACGCGGGGTGCTCATCCTATTGAGAGCCATACCAGAGTACGTTTGGGCATTTTTATTGCTTGCATTGTTAGGACCGACAGTGTGGTCGATTGTGCTTGCGCTGGCACTGCATAATGCAGGCATTTTGGGCAAACTTTCCGCTGAAGTTACCGAAGATTTGCCGGCGGCCCCGCTGAGGGCGTTACACGCACTGGGTGCTAGTCGAGCACATGTATCGGTCATGGCGGTTCTGCCTGTGGGATTACCACGGTTTTTGTTGTTCTTTTTCTATCGTTGGGAAACCTGTGTTCGTGAAGCGACAGTTCTGGGTATGCTGGGTATTGCTTCCCTGGGGTTTTGGATTCAAGAAGCGCGTGCGCGTAATTTCTATGACGAAATGATATTTCTGGTACTACTTGGTGTGGTTCTGATCATTGTTGGTGATGTGTTTTCAAGCTTTGCCCGGCGTTGGCTGCGCCGATTGTCGTAAGTAGCGATGGTGGATTTTCTGGCAGGCATTGCACCAGTAATGAGCAAGATAGGTTTTGTGGATTTTGTGGGTGACATTTGTATCAATATCTACTTGAATTGTACGCACCTTCAGTTCAGGTGGAATCATATTGCAACCAGATCCGTCAAGGAACTCATTTCCACCGTAAGGACATACCTCCCATTGAAGGCAAATTAGGGCCTACCAAACGGAAATGTCACGCAATGGCGCTAAAACCTTGACGATAGACACGCAAGGTAAAGACACACAAAGTAAGGGTCTGCCCGATCGAGAGCTGTTGTCGAAGGTTAGAGATGATCAACAAGCTTTCAGAATGTTATATGAGCGCCATGGCGACGCCATTTATCGTTATGCACTAGTCGTCTCGCGATCCAGATCTATTGCCGAAGAAGCGACTCAAGAAGTATTTCTTTATATGATCCAGCATGCTCACGATTTCGATGTAACACGTAGCCCCAGTGCTCTGGGGTGGTTGTTCGGCGTCGTTCGCAACAAGGTTCGATTTATCCTGAATCAGCAGCGAAAGGCACAGATGCTAACGATCGACGAAAGCGTAGTGTTGTCACCAGAAAACCAGCTCGAGATTTCAAGCGAACTCAAAGCGATCGATAGAGCTATCGCGCAGCTATCATTTGAGCATCGAGAAGTATTGGTTTTATGTGCGTTACAAGGGTTTGATTATGCAGCAACTGCAACAATCTTAGATTTACCGATTGGCACTGTCCGATCCAGATTGTCGAGGGCTCGTGAGCAACTGAAATACACGGTTATAGAACCGGTTGCACTGAGGGAATAGATAAGCCGTGTCGCAACAAGAACCCCAAAGCGTAGACCAACTGTTGGCGCAGTATCGCAAGTCTTTAGAGGACGTGCGTGCGCCCAATGAAATTGCTGAGAAGGTCTTAGATGTCGTATCAGCGCGAGGCGCTCCGCAGCTGGTAGTTGACACAAAGCCTATAGTCAATATAAAACGCAGAGCTGTCTGGTTACCACTTTCAATTGCTGCAGGGTTATTGGTCGCGGTGGGTTTGAGCAGCTTGCGCTCACCTCAAAACACGCCAAAGGTAACGCAGGTTACCCATGACCGTGAAGATACGTCGCCTGATTATTTGCTCTCCCAAATACCCATGCCGATACGCGTGCACTCACTCACCGGCGGAACGCAAATCCGATATCTAAATTCCCATGTGGTTTACGACGAACAAGGCATTCCGCATCTAGTTTATATTAACCAGAAAGGACACTAGGCTATGTTTAGAAAATATTGTCGCGCAATGGCCATCACACTTGTTGCATCATTCCTAACCATTACGACCACTGCTGCCGCATCAGAACCTGCACGTATTTTGATGGCAACGACTCCGGATATGTTCCCCGACTTTTTTAGCACCGAGACGATCAAGAACGCGCCCGTAAGCGCACGGATTACCGTTCGGTCCGTACAAGAACTTGTCGATGGTAATCGAATAGTGCATAACAATGTCATTGTGTTGTACCGAGATAAGGAGGGCCGGGTGCGGCGGGAACATGAAGCCGATCCAATGGGGAATCAAGCGATCTCCCTATCAGACCCTCAACGAAACCGCGTAGTCATGCTTCACCCCCACAACAAAACGGCCATTAAGCTACCGGTAGCTTCAAATTTTACTAACATTTCGCAACCCTTTATTGATGTTTCCAATTTACAATCAGATCCGGGCGTCCCACGTGATGAACTTAATTTTAGCAGCCCCGTGCCTGAGCACGCGCAAATAGACGTGCAGGCCAGTGTGTTTGTTGAACCAACAGGAGGTCACGCGTTTCCTGGGCCATCAATAATGGCATTCAGTCCCGGTAAAACCACAGTTGAATCGTTGGGCCAGGATACCCTAGACGGCGTACGCGTGGAGGGTAAGGTGCGTGTTACCACTCATGAGGCCGATAGCATAGGAAATGAAAAAGAGATCATTGTGATTAAAAAGACTTGGTATGCACCCGAGTTACACATGATGTTGCGATCCGAAGAAGTGGACCCCAGATTTGGTCGAATCATTTATAGGGCAGAAATATTGTCGACAGATGAGCCAGATCCATCACTATTTGAAGTTCCCAAGGGCTATCAGGTAATCGAGCCATCGACTATGTTCGAGGTACTGCCTTCAGAGCCAATTCACTTTGAACCAGCAAGTTGATTATTTGACCAGGCTGATTAACCCGCGGGCAGGTGCTGCCGGAACCATTCAAGATCGCCTTGCATAATATGTATCACCTGTCGCGGTTCCACCGGCCCATGTTGAATGAGCGACGGCGTTGCTGCGTTGACTACCTCAGCATATCCAGTGTTAATGTACGTTTGCTAGATGGGCGGGCATAATCCAGCGTATCCACGTTATCGGGTAACGGGAAGTAAGAATGAAAAGTTTAGTACAAGTTGCGTTGGTTTTGGCGGTGATCCTGGCGTTTCCGCTTATCATCATCGGCGTGACTGGGGTCTTGACGCTAGATGATATTAAGGCAGCGCTAACGGCTGCAGCACAAATTAATCCTTTGTTGGTTGCCCTTATTGTAATCGTACTGCTGCTTTTAGATTTGGTTATTCCGGTACCCACGCTTGCTTTGGGCTTGTTGGCAGGTTATTTCTTAGGGGCGCTATATGGTGGGTTAAGTGTTGCTATTGGCATAATGTTGGCCGGGCTTACGGGCTACACAATCTGTTGGTACTACGGTCCTGGGTTGTTACTGAAGATATATAAAGACCCGCAAAAGCTCCGCGAAATGGGAGATTTATTTTCCACGCGTGGCACCATAGTGCTGATCATTTGCCGGGCGCTGCCCATGCTCCCTGAGGTAAGTTGCTGTCTTGCAGGCGCTAATCGCATGGCCTTTGGGAAATTTTTGCTGTGCTACGCCATAGGTAGTGTGCCTTATGCGTTTATTACTGCTTATGCGGGTTCACAAAGTAGTTTGAGCGATCCTCGGCCAGCAATTTTTGCGGGTATCGCCATTTTGCTCGTATTGTGGTTGGCGTGGTTTATTTTCCTGCGCAGCAACAAATCCAGGGCACTGCAACAAACGTAGTGACACAACCCCGCTTGTACCTTTGAGGTTATCCCCAACCATACAGCCTTGGTCACACCAATTGATTGAATGACTACCCATGCCAGCGGTCGTCACAGGACTGTTGGCTGCGGTATTTGGTGTCGTAGGGTTCATGTTTTTTGCAGTGTACATTGGTCTCTACCAGGCGGTGGTTGATGGTGACCTTCCAAGCATTGCGTTGCGTAGTTATATTACGGTCATGGTACTCATCGGCTATTTAACGGTAGCGCACGTGTACCTGAGTCGCTGCACCACACAACATAATCGTCAGTTGTGCTCCGATTTCGGCTTTGAAAGGCAACTAAAATTCCCTCTTGCCATGCTGGTTGTGCCGCTCACAGGTTGGTTGCAGAAACTTTAAAGCCGTTTACACAGCAAGGCGTACGCAATGCTCTGATCATGATTTTAATGATATCCATCAGTGCCAATCTTATTGCTGATCCCAACACAGCAGCGGTTGGAGCCGCAGTAAATGTTGTCTTGGGCTTGTTTGTGGCGAGTGTTTCGCTGTACTTGCCGTTACGCGGTATTCACTTACGCATAGTTGATGCTAAAATGCAGGTGCTATTGGCCGAATCAGTTTTTATCTTCTCATTGGTTTGGGCTCCTGGGTTGGGGCCGCCTTAGTGGAGTGGGCATTAGAGGCAAATTTTTAGGCGTGCTTGGCATACGCTGCAGCTTTTGAAGAAACGTATCTAGATGATGACTGGGCAGGTAATCACCCCTTTTTAACTGACGCCAAAAGCAGATGTCATGCTGCATTCAGCAGATACGCACGGCCAACACGAGTCCACATGAAGCAAGACGTAGCGGATTATATGCGTTACTACAACAACGATCGACTACACACTACCAACCAAGATATGTCGCCGGTCAAATACGAACTGTCTGAAATGAAAGTGTCCGGGAATGGTTGACCAGAATATTCGAGCCATCACAATAGTGTCAACACTGGTGATGCGGGCAGCTTGACAGGGGCTAATATAAGTATAAGTCTTGTTATACTTATATTATACCTAAGAAAGTGGCGCCAAAAATAAAAACCTATGACATCCAATCCTGGTTAGACGTTGCCGTAAAGGAGGGTGCTCCTGGGGATCGGCTACCCACTACTAAGGCCCTAATGAAGCGCCTTCGCACCGGCCAGAAGAGTATTCAGGCCGCAATGGGACCGTATATTGACAATGGCGTATTGGTCTCGCGCCGCGGACTGGGCACAATTATAGCGCCAGCCAATCTAGGTGATGATGCGCGGCCTCTAAAGAAGAGTGGGGAAGGTGATGTCCTGGTGTTACGACGCACTTCAGAAAATGCCATCGCCCCCAACCTTGTGCGGTCGCTGGAGTGTCACTTGCAACAAGAGCATTTTTTGATGTTGCAGGTGAGTTACGCAAACGAAGATCAGGCCTTGGAGCTGCTTAGCCCGCTAGGGCGTTTCAAAAGCTGCTTATTGCAAAATCATTTCCACAAGTTGTCGATCGACTTTTTAGCTGCACTAAATGATCGTGTACAACATATTGTGGTGGATGGCGCCTATGTCTCAGGGGTTGATGTTGATTCCATTTCTACCGATTGGCGGCGCGCAATGTTTGATGCCTTTAAGCTGTTGCGCGATTCAGGGCATGAGCGTATCGCTTTGCTTACGTCAGCACATTCGGCTCAGACCCTTTCTACGGTAAGGCGAGAGTTTAGACAATGTAGCCAACTTTGGGGCCAGGTTGACAGTTGTCCAGTCATCCTGTTGGACGCATTGCCAGGGGATTACCACAGTGATGACATTGTAGTGGCGCTGGAAGGGTTTCGCACAAGTGCCTCTTGCCTAGAGTTTTCAGCGTTGGTGACTTGGGGAGTTGTCGAGGGGGTCCAACTCGACATGGCTTTAAACAACTTGGATATTTGTGGTGATGCTCGGTAGCTCCGACTCACCTGCCGCGCACTTGCATAAATTTGATGTTATTGGCAGTCGCGACCAAGCGAGATTGGCATGCTGTGTTCAAGTACTTCGCGAGCGCATGAGTGGCCTCAACACACCGACAAAAACTACTATATGAATGTTGAAACCGTCCAACATGGGGGTGTCACTCAGAGATAAAAAATATAAGTATAAATATATACTTGGCCATACTTAAACTTATTGATCACAGTTTTGGTGTTTACAACGAAACTTACCCCGCCAGGGAATGAAAGCTTTTCACTGGCAGGTAGGGAGTAAGCCCCTTTATAGCCTAGTTGTCGATGCGTGTTGTGCGATTGACATCAGCCCCGGTTAATCTGTTCTCATCGGCTGCAAAGGCGTCCCGCGGTTTCGCCTGGGCAACAGCCCATAGCCAAACGCAGCATGTCGCAATACCCGACAACCTTATCGGAAATGCCCTTTGTTTCGCCTATCTTCGTACCAGTGATGTGGTGTTGGTCAGCTGTGCGGGTTAAGTCTATTCGCTTTAAAGAATCTGATGTGCGAGCCATAGGACGTTCAGCTAAGGGCGTACGCGGTATCCGTCTACGTGGCGATCAGCAGGTCATCTCCTTGATCATTCCCAAAGCTGGTGGTTTCTTACTCAGCACCAGTGAGAAAGGTTTCGGCAAGCGTACGCCAGTTACAGATTTTCCTGTGAAAGGCCGTGCTGCAAAAGGCACAGACATGCCGGTGATGTAGATGAGCCATCGCGGCAAAGTATTTGTCGACGTAGCTGCACGAGCGGAGGTAGATTTTCGTGATCTTGTGAATATTGGCGACGACTACCCTGTGCTCTTTCTACACGGGGGTGCCACCACCCAGTTTGCTGGCGTCCCACTGAAGCTTCCACCTCATTTAGCTAAATAAATAGGTACATTGGCTTTTTAGCTGCATTGATAAGACTCTTGTCCAAAGTAGTGAGCGCCAATCCCTCACGAATCGCCAACTCCAAATAGGCAGCGTACTGGGATCTTTGTTTTCAACATGTCCGTACAAACCTTTGTAAACAGAATATCCACATAGCTCTTGGCAACGGGTATCAACTGATCATCGGCATGTCATGGCTGGGAACCCTGGACAGGACACATTTTGCCACGACTCAACTATGCTTAGGGTGTAATTAGTCAACCAGGGATAGGAATGTCGCCTACCAACGCGGCTGCTGAACAAGGACCTATTGGCCAACTACTTAGCGAGGAGATCAGCGGTGGTAAGCTCGAAGTGCCCATCCTGCCTCGGGTCGCTAATGAAGTGTTGTCCTCTACACTTGACGATAAGGCTGATTCTACTTCTTTGTCGGCCTTAATCCAGCAAGATCAGGCCATAGCCAGTCATGTCTTGCGCATTGTCAATTCTCCGGCATTTAGGGGTTCCACAGAAATTGTTGCGCTGCAGCAAGCGATTGCGCGTCTAGGATTGGATCGCATCCGCGAACTTGCGTTGACCATCTCGGTGGGTGGCACGTTGCTGCGACCCAGTCCCTACGATGCGATAGTACGCAAAGCCTGGCGGCATGGATTGCGAACTGGCTTATGGGCTAAAGAGGTTGCGCGAGCATCGCGAAAAAATGTAGAAATTGCTTATCTTTCTGGTCTGTTGCACAACGTGGGCGTGCCGGTGGTGATTAATCGAATATGCCAAATGGGCGCCAAGCTAACAGAGCAGAAAGTCATTGAGCTGACGGATATCCACGCCTGCGCAGCCGGAACTGTGCTGGCTGATCGTTGGCACCTACCTGCAGCAGTGGGTGAAACTATTCGCTACCTAGGAAACTTCAGCGAGGCGCAAAATGCTCAAGCTGCTGTTGCTGTTATCGATGCAAGCACCTATCTGGCGACTTGTCAGGCGCAACGATGTTTAGACGTCGATGACGCGATACAGCAACTGGCGCTACAACATTTAAATTTCTATCCCGATGATCTTGCAGTTTTACTTGAACATGCAGATCGAATTGATGAAACCGTAAAAGAAATGGGTTAAAACAATAATGAAGACACACTACGACACTCTGGTTATTGGGTCCGGACCCGCCGGTCAAAAAGCTGCCATTCAGCTGGCGAAATCGGGACAGAGAGTCGCCGTGTGCGAACGTCTGCGGGAAATTGGCGGCGCTTGTGTGCACCAGGGTACAATTCCGAGTAAAGCCCTGCGTGAGCGCGCGGTCGAACGAGGCAAAATAAACGCACGTTTGTTAGCCCTGAATAGACCTGTGTTAGATCAAAGTATCAGTGTCGCCGAGCTTATTGGGGAGATGTCCGAAGTTGTCGCTGCGCATGACCGATATATGACGGATCAATTGCGCCGCAATGACGTGGATATCATTCACGGACGGGCTAGTTTTATTGATAAAAACAGCATCCATGTGCTCACGACTACTGGACGCCAAGAAACCTTTTCAGCGACCTCTTTTGTAATCGCCGCTGGGTCAAAACCGCGTGATCCGGATAACGTCGACATCGACCACGAGAATATTTTCGATAGTGACTCTATTCTAACTTTGGCTTACCTACCGCAAACCATGGTGGTTTTGGGTGGGGGTGTGATTGCTTGTGAGTATGCGTCAATTTTTGCCATGTTGGGCTGCAAGGTCACCTTGGTTGATCGATACCCACAACCGCTAGGCTTTCTCGACCAAGATTTAACGAGTTGTTTTGTCACGGCTTTTGAACGAAGGGGTGGCACCTTCTTAGGTGGCGTAGAAATGGTTAAGTGTGTCTTTGATGGGGTGAGTCAGGTTGAAACCCATCTCGCCGACGGTGCAGTGCTTAAAAGTGACAAGGTTTTATGTGCCCAAGGGCGTATTGCAGATCTAAGTAGCCTTGCAATCAACAATGCGGGATTGAGGCTTAATGATCGATTGTTGTTGGATGTAGATGAGTATGGCCAAACATCTCAGCCCAACATCTTTGCCGCGGGTGATGTTATTGGTCCGCCTTCACTGGCTTCCGCCTCTATGGAGCAAGGCCGCAGAGCAGCCTGTCGCATTCTAGGTATCGAGGTGGGCGTGTTAGGTAGGGTAGTGCCTTCCGGAATTTACTCGATTCCTGAGCTGGCTTCGGTAGGGCTCACCGAAGCTCAAGCACGAGAAAAGTATACCGATGTGGTTGTGGGTAAGTCTGATTTTCGAGAAATCGCTCGGGGCCATATCGCCAATACCATGGACGGCATGTTGAAGCTGGTTGTGAGCGGGGACGGCATTGTACGTGGTGTGCATGTTGTCGGAGTGAATGCTACTGATCTGGTGCATATTGGCCAAATGGGTATGTTGCAAGATGCAGACATAAATATATATATCGAAAACGTATTCAACTTTCCAACCTACGCAGAGAACTACCGAGTTGCAGCCCTTGGGGCAGCCGCCGCGTTGGGCTCAGCTCACCAGACTGCTTCGACTGGCGCAGCGCATCAAGTAACGTGATAAGCATTTTGCATCCGCTTGGGAAAGGTCGCAGAATCTAACACCGCAACGGTACATTTGTTTGTCTAGATGCTGCGTGCGGTGGCTAACCTGGGCTGAACTCAAGAAATGGTAACCATCCAAGACAATGTGTATACCCAATGCGTTGTCACGGCTAAACTGCGTGTCGCATGAGAAGCTAACGCCCTCTAAACTCAATACAATGTCTTGGCAGGCAGGCGTAGCGAAAGTGAAGCTCTGCGTGAGCAAACTGTATTTCTGATCAAGCAGACGCAGTACGTGTTGAACTTGCAGGTTGTCAATCCCAGAGATTGCTTTTTGAAGCTCTTCATCTATGGTCCGCAAGTGACCTAGGCGTTGCGTGGTATGAGATAGCTGGTTTTGGCTGAAATGACTCTCCAACTCGATCCGGCAAGGCAATTCACTAAATGAGTGCCAAGCAAAGGGCAAACTCAAAGACAGGCGCAAAGATTGGCGTTTGTCGTTTTCCATACATCAGTTTAGAACAAGGCGACGAGGCAGCAACATTGAGGAAAACAGATCGGACACTGCCATTTTGGGTTGCCCTACGCTATTTGTCCGGTAAAGGATCGTCGCTGACCTATGTCAGTCGTTTGGCGCTATTCGGCTTGGCATTGAGTGTCACTGTACTGGTAGTGGTGCTGTCTGTGGTGAATGGATTTGAAAGGGAGCTGCGAGAAAGAGTGTTGGCGGTCTTGCCCCATTTCACCTTGGAGGGCTCTGGCGGCCTTACAATGGCGCAGGTTGATCAGTTGCAACCAGACCTTCACCCAAACTTGCTTGCGCTGGCACCGGTGGTTCAAGGCACTGCCCTCATCAGTGCTGCTGGCAAGATACGTGGGGCTAAGGTTACTGGCATAGATACCCTAAGTTATGCTGGGGTCACCGATTTGGCTCAGTTTCTTTCTTCCAGAGACCTGTCTGTATTGCGTTCGCAGAAGTATGGCATTTTGCTGGGTATCAATCTTGCTGAAGATCTGGGCGTTGGGGTTGGCGACAGTGTAAAACTCATCCTACCTTCGGCTGGGGTGACGGCAGTTGGCGCCATACCCCGGCAGCGTCGCATGGAGGTGGTAGACATTTTTGCCAGCCAATCGCAATTAGACAGCCAGGCCGCGTATATTAATTTGGCGACAGCACAACGCATGTTTAGAACGGGAACGCGGGTGCATAGTGTTCAAGGTCGTTTGCGAGACTTATTTGTCATACAACCCATTCGCCAGGCAATTCATCAAGAAATTCCGCCAGACCAAGGCCGTTTCCGTTCTTGGATGAGTAGCCATGGAGGTTTATACCAAGCCATCGCGGTGCAAAAATTGACAATGTTTGTACTCTTGTCATTTCTGGTTGGCGTTGCAGCCTTCAATTTGGTTAGTGGGCTGGTGATGATTGTGGAACAACGCAAACAGGATGTGGCCGTGTTACGCACGTTGGGAGCGAGCGCACACAGTGTCATGCTAATTTTTTGTGTACTGGGCTTACTGCTTGCCGTGGTAGGTATTGGCTTGGGACTAATTGTTGGGGTTGGGTTAGCACTTGTGCTGCCGCTGGCTTTTGAATGGGGTAGTGTGATCTTGGAACTGAATTTGATGACACAGTATTTTATCTCTTACTTGCCGGTAGACGTGCGCGCGGCGGATCTTTTGCAAATTGGTGGGGGTGCGCTGCTCATTTCATTTTGTTCAAGCATTTATCCGGCCTGGAAAGCAACGCGGTTGTTACCCAGTGAGGTGCTAGCACATGAGTGACAGCGGGGCCAATGTGGTGTTGTCTTGTCAGAATTTGAGCAAGTTCTATGTTCAAGGTAAGCGTCGCATAGATGTCATCTGTGGGGTAAACCTAGAATTACGCGCAGCAGAACGAGTTGCCATACTGGGGCGGTCAGGGTCTGGAAAGAGCACTTTGCTGCACTTGCTTGCTGGCTTGGATACCCCAGACGAAGGTGTGGTAGAAGTAGGTGGGGTACCAATGTCTGCTGCTGACAATAACGCCAGAGCCGCAATTCGTTGTGCTGATATGGGTTTTGTTTATCAGAATCACCATTTACTACCTGAATTTACTGCATTAGAAAATATCGCCATGCCTCTACGCATTGCTGGAAATACAAAGCACCAGGCAGAAGCTGCTGCAGTGGAATTGTTGGCAGATATCGGCCTAGCTGATCGGGCAACCCATCTGCCCAGTGAACTGTCTGGTGGTGAGCGTCAGCGAGTCGCCGTAGCTAGAGCGTTGGCGGGAAGGCCTAAGGTGGTTCTAGCTGATGAGCCAACAGGGAATTTGGATGAAGAGAATGCGGTACAGGTGATGAACTTACTAAGTGCCTTGAGCGAAAGCCATGCCACCGCATTTTTGGTGGTGACTCATGACACGTCGATGTTGGGGAACTTTGACCGGATATTGAAATTGGAGTCAGGGACGATATCTGCTCAAGAGGCCAATTCGAGTGTCTGATGCACCGCACAGGTCTGCAGATGTTGGCTTGGTCTTTTCGTTGGCGTTGAGATTACTCACCCACAGCGAAAACCGGTTTGCGCGTTTTGTTACCTGGGTGTCATTTATCGGGCTTAGTCTTGGCGTGATGATACTTACCGTCGTGGTGACGGTAATGAATGGCTTTGATCATGAATTAAAAACACGACTTCTACAGTCTATTCCGCATGTAACCATCGCGGATGTAGGCCTTGACGATCCGATTGCGACAGTTGCTTTGAACAAATCTGCTGTGCTAGGAGTACACAGATATTATCGTGGGCTTGGGGCGATTACGGCCTCTGGAGAGGTGCACCCCGTTGTGGTGTATGCCGCTGATAGGGACGGACTCGTAAATATGCGAGAACTGAACGATCACATGTTGGGGGTCGGGCTTGCTGCATTGGCTGAGAATTCGTCTGGGTTAGTTCTGGGTGCGCCGCTTGCTCGCGCTCTTGGGGTGAATCGGGGCGATGTGGTGCTGATGATGGGGGTTGAGACGGAGCAGGACATTGTGCGTCCTCGCATGATGAAATTTGAAATGATCGACGCCTTTTTCTTAGGGGCTGAACCCGACTACAACTTGGTGGTACTTAATCTCGATTATTTTCCCGCCGGGCAATGGAAAAAAATGGGCGAGGTTGGATTGCAGCTAACCTTGGCTGACCCTTTGCTGGCGGGTCAGATTGCAGGTGAGCTAAGCGCTGAATTCCCACGGTCGAAACTAGGTTCATGGGAAACACAATACGGAGAACTTTTCCAAGCCGTGCAGCTAGAAAAGTCTATGATGTTTGTGTTGCTGTTGTTAGTTGTGGCCATTGCAGCCTTTAACATAGTGGCTGGTCAAACCATGTTGGTGAATGACAAACGTCGAAGCATTGCGATTCTGCGCACCATGGGATGCACTCAGGCGGTGATTCGTTGGGTCTTTTTGTTACAAGGTGGACTCATCAGCCTGTTCGGTACTATTTTAGGAATTTTGGCTGGGCTGTTTGTTGCGCAGTGGATTAATCAAATCTTGGGCTTTGTTGAGTCTGTAAGTGGCATGCACTTGTTGGACGGATCTTTCTTTGTCGAAGTTCCAACCCTGGTATCGCCGTTCGATTTGTTAGTCATTGGGCTGATGAGTGCGGGTCTCTGCCTACTCTCTGCCTGGGCGCCTGCGCGCAGGGCAGCGGAATTAGATCCGGTCGTAAACCTACACTAGGTTTTCTTGCTTCGACGCAAACGTTCTCGACGCTCGCGCCACCGCGTGATCACATGGAATCGCCAGAGTGTCCTCGAGATAACAAAACCACTCACACCGGCAACCCAGCCACAAACCAAAGATCCAAATATAAGCGGATAACCGATGGACGCTAGGTTGTTCCATAGCCACTCAAAACTGAGTTCGATGCTGTCAGCTTCTATCTGACTACCCAGTAACCAGGCGCCGAGTCGGTAGGCGAAATAGAACATCGGTGTGAAGGTAATGGGATTGGATATCCACACTAGGGCGACCGATAAGGGCAAATGGCACCTCGTGCCTATGGCCAGCACGGCGGCCACGACCATCTGCATTGGGATGGGTAGAAATGCGCAAAACAGACCAATGAAAAAAGCCCCGGAAACAGTGCGTCGATTCATATGCCAAAGATCAGAGTCGTGTAGGAGATGGGCTACCGGTCGCAGTGCCGGATGCTCACGCACTTGTGTGGGTGTTGGCAGATATTTTCGCAGACGGTTCTTAGGCATAAATTACATTATGCCTGGGTATTTATGGCACATCATGGATTGGATTATAGCTTGTTGCGTAAAAATCGAGTGAGTTGCTAATGAGCAAGACCAAAGCGCCTTGGGTGTTGATGCTTGTTTGTGCTGTTATTGTACTTCGTATTAGTCTTTGGTACACACACCATAGCTTGCCTGGGCATTGTTTTGCGACCGCAGTTCACGAGCTTGAAGGTGAAATAGTTGCGCTGCGCCAACGTCAACCGCATATGGTTACATTGGACATTCGTAGTGACAGCAATGGCTCATCTAGTTGTATTGAGCTGGCGGGTCGCATCGTTCGGGTATCCTGGTACTACCCAAAACAGGAGCTGGCCAAGGGCACACGCGCACATTTTCGGCTCCAGCTTCGGCCTCTGTGGGGAATGAAGAATCCGGGTGGATTTGACTATCAGCGGTGGTTGATGGGGAAGGGCTATGCGGCTACGGGTTACGTTAAGAAAATATCAGATGTACAAGCATCGTCCAGTTCCAGTTTTCAGCATGAGTTAGCCACTCGTTATCAAAATTGGGGTTTGCTGCGTGCCATTGCGCTGGGCGATCAGCAAGGCGTTACAGATACGTCTTGGGGGCTATTTCGCGCTACCGGAACGGTCCATCTCATGGTTGTTTCGGGCTTACATGTGGGAATATATGCAGGCATGGCTTTTGGCATACTGTTTGGGGTGCTGCGTTTACTAACCTGGCAACCTTGGGGGTTTACCGCCAAACAAGTTGCGCTGATATTTTCCATTCTAGCGGTTTTCCTTTTTGCTTGGCAAAGTGGCTTGCAGCCACCGGTGTTTCGCGCCGCATTAGGTTACGGCTTACTTGTTTTTGCGCTACTCGCGCTGCGCCGAATTTCTTGGTGGCGTGGTTTGTTTGCCGTATTTGCGGTTGCTATCCTGCTACAACCCAATATCGTGCTGCAACAGGGGTTTTGGTTTTCTTATATTGCTGTAGCCTGCTTGCTGTTCGTGTTTGTACATCGCTGGCGAGCTGTTTCGTGGGTTAGCGCGCTTGTTTTGAGCCAAGTCGCTCTGTTTTTTGGACTGACACCATGGCTGGGGTTCATGGTCAACACAGTACCTCTGATTAGCCCATTGGCCAATATTGTTGCGGTACCACTCATGAGCTCTATTACTATTCCGACGGCAATGCTTGGTATGCAACTGAACTTGTTAGGAGCGTCGACACTACTTAGCCAGCAGTTACTGTGGGTCGCGGATATTTCCATGAGTGTGGTGCTGGAATGGTTGCTTGTGATATCTGATATCGATCTTTCTCTAGGTTTTTTCCAACTGGGGAAGGTGGCGGTGGCAAGTATGGGTTTTGTGGGGCTGCTACTGCCCATTGGCTGGTTTCGCAGGTTGGTGAGTGGATTAGTTTGTAGCATTCTGTTGATGCCAAATTCCGTCAGCATCCCACCTGGAGAGTTTCGAGTTACGGTACTAGATGTTGGGCAGGGAAGTGCTGTCATTGTCGATACCCATCGGCACCGGCTGCTCATTGATGCTGGTCCGCGCTTTAAGAGTGGTTTTGATACCGGTGCTGCGGTAGTGGTACCTGCAGTGAAACAGACAGGACCAGATCAACTAGACGGCATTGTCATCAGTCACGCAGACATCGATCATGCGGGTGGCTTGGATGCGGTTCAATTAGAGTTCCCATCGGCCTGGTTGATCGAGCGTAATCACGGATGTTCCAACGAAACTACTTGGGTGTGGGATAAAGTAATGTTTTCAACCTTGACTACGGCACGTGATGACGCTTTTGCAACCAAGAACGACCTGTCCTGTACCGTGGTAGTGAGTAATGCCCGCACCCAGGCTTATTTCGCTGGGGACATTGGTCAGGCAATTGAACTTGAGTTTTTGCAGCAGCTACCCCAAGGCATAGACCTTGTTGTTGCTCCACACCATGGTAGCGAAACGTCGTCCCACCAGAGGTTTGTAGAGCACATAGATGCCACCTTCGTCGTATTTAGCGCTGCAAAAGACAGCCAGTATGGTCACCCTCGTGAATCTGTGCTTGAGCGGTATGTCAAACAAGGCGCAATACCTTATACGACCGGATTAAGTGGCGCGGTGAGTTGGTCTAGTCAATTTCCACAGGTGGTTTCAACATCTCGGGCTAGGATTTTTCAGTATTAACCAATTGTGCCTGTAAAACTGAAGCCGCAATACGACGTTGTTGTTCTGTGGCAAAAGTGATTTCGTTAGCATCTCGTGCTTTGTTAACCCAGCGCCAATCTTTGTATCCGGCAATGGCCTTTTTTGAATTTAGCGTAGGGCTGTTTTGTTGGGTTGTCATATGGAAATAGACGGTATAGGTTGCCGCTTCTGGAATGAATACATCTTCGGCACCGTCTATTTTAATCGGCGCAACTTCGTTTGGATCCGAGATTCCGAGGTTGTCTTTAATAAATAGTTCAAGCGCTTGTTTTGGATTCTCTTTAACGACAAGATAGTGCCCAGGAAATATCCATTTCCCGTGTTTCTGAACCACCAGTACCCCTTTGATGATGTGAGTTATGACCGCGCATTGATACACTTGGAAGTAATCCTGGCCTATTTGTAGCTCCTTGCGCAGTCGTTCTACGCTGCGCCACAGGTGTTCGGCAGTTCGATTCACAAACGCAAGACCGAGACCTTCTTCTGCAACATGGGCTACTTTCATCTCCACCGTTGGCGAAATTTGGGTGTCGGTTGAGTGAGATCCCATCAAACGGACACGTAATTTCGCTCCGACACTTAGCTTGTGAGCCTGCAGCCCAATAAATACTCCGCCAGCTGAAATGTCTTTTGCCGTTGAGCGTATTGTTCCTAACGAGGGATGAGTAATTTCCACCACTAATGGCACGTGGATGCGGGGGTTTTCGCGTTGTTCCATATTGGGTTATTTCTATTGAAATTGTCGGAATCGACCACATTGTAGCAGCAGAAAGTTAACAGTGAGCAATTTGCAAGAGTAAATATGAGAATTGAAAAACTAACCCAGAGAATGCAAGCCGCTTTAGCAGATGCTCAATCACTGGCATTGGGTCATGATCATAGCCAGGTCGAGCCGGTACATCTCCTGCACGTCCTACTGCAGTCGCAAGATAAATTGGCAACCCAACTCGTCGCGAGAAGTGGGGGTAGGGTCGAGGAATTGCTGCCAAAAGTAGAGGCAAGTCTGCAGGCGCGTCCCCAGCTTGGTTCAGCGGGTAGCGAAGTAGGCGTATCTCCGGAGTTACATAAAGTTCTAGCCAAGGCTGATGTGGCTGCGCAAAAAGCTGGCGACGATTATGTTGCGCTTGATCGTGTGCTGTTGGCGTTGGTCGAAGATCCGCAGCTGCGAAGTATGTTTGAACAAGTAGGTGTAAACACAAGTGCTTTAGCATCAGCGGTAGAAGTACAAAGAAATGGAGAGAAAGTGACAGAGACGAATGCCGAAGATACACAAGGTGCGCTGGCTAAATACACGATTGATCTCACTGAACAAGCATCGTTAGGAAAACTAGACCCGGTCATTGGTCGAGATGACGAAATACGTCGAACGGTACAAGTGTTGCAGCGTCGTACGAAAAACAACCCAGTTCTCATCGGTGAACCCGGTGTTGGTAAGACTGCGATTGTAGAAGGATTGGCGCAACGTATTGTTAATGGTGAGGTTGCAGACTCGCTTAAAAACAAGAAGGTACTGTCCCTCGATTTAGCTGCCTTAGTAGCGGGCGCGAAATTTCGAGGCGAGTTTGAGGAGCGGTTGAAAGCGGTTCTAAACGATCTTTCGAAGCAACAAGGCAACGTTATTCTATTTATAGACGAACTACATACCATGGTGGGTGCGGGCAAGGCTGATGGAGCAATGGATGCTGGAAACATGCTTAAACCGGCCCTGGCGCGAGGAGAACTTCACTGTGTCGGGGCGACAACACTTGATGAGTATCGCCTTTACATTGAAAAAGATGCAGCCCTTGAGCGACGCTTTCAAAAGGTACAGGTCGATGAGCCAAGCTTGGAAGACACCATCGCTATATTGCGCGGATTAAAAGAACGCTATGAAGTTCATCATGGGGTGGATATTACCGACCCTGCCATCGTTGCAGCGGCGAAATTGTCGCATCGCTACATAACGGATAGACAATTGCCGGACAAAGCCATTGATTTAATCGATGAGGCGGCAAGTCGCATTCGGTTAGAGATGGATTCCAAACCTGAGAGCATGGACAAACTGGAACGTCGCTTAATTCAACAGCAGATGGAAATGGAAGCGCTGAAGAAAGAGTCTGATGATGCAAGTCGACAACGATTAGATGAACTAAAAGCCTCTGTTGGTGAACTACAGCGCGAATACGATGTGCTTGATGAGGTTTGGCGTGCTGAAAAGAGCGCCTTGCGCGGAACCCAAGACTTCAAAGAAGAGCTCGAGGCAGCGCGAATTGAGTTCGATGCGGCGAGGCGCACTGGTGATTTGGCTCGTATGTCGGAGCTGCAGTACGGCATTATCCCCGAGTTAGAAAGAAAAATAGAACAGCCGGTTGCGGGGGCTGAGCCAACATTGCTGCGAAACAAAGTCATGGAAGCTGAGATTGCGGAAGTGGTTGCACATTGGACAGGTATTCCCGTGGCTAAAATGATGGAAGGAGAGAAAGAAAAACTGCTTCAGTTAGAAACACTCATACATAAACAAGTGATCGGACAAGAGCCAGCGATAGCCTTGGTCAGCCAGGCGGTGAGGCGTTCTCGCGCTGGTTTGTCAGATCCAAATAGACCAAACGGATCTTTTATGTTTTTGGGCCCAACTGGCGTAGGCAAAACTGAGTTGTGTAAAGCCTTGGCAGAGGTTTTATTTGACAGTCGGGAGGCGATCATACGGGTCGACATGTCAGAGTTTATGGAGAAACATTCTGTGGCTCGTTTGATTGGTGCACCGCCTGGATATGTCGGTTACGAGGAAGGTGGTTACTTGACTGAGGCGGTCAGGCGCAAACCGTATTCCCTTATATTGTTAGATGAGATAGAAAAAGCCCACCCTGATGTGTTCAACATATTGTTACAAGTGTTAGATGACGGGCGTCTTACCGATGGGCATGGCCGCACGGTAGATTTTCGAAACACTGTTTTGGTGATGACCTCGAATCTTGGTTCTCAAGTTATTCAAACGCTGACTGAAAATGGGCAGGTCGATCTTATTAAAGAGGCGGTGATGGGTATAGTGACTGAGCATTTTCGTCCAGAGTTTATCAATCGAGTTGATGACATGGTAGTGTTCGACCCTCTTAACCAAGCGCAGATTAGAGAAATTGCGCAGCTTCAATTGCAGGCCCTCAATGCGCGACTTGCCGAACAAGAACTGACGCTCACCCTAACTTCCCAGGCGCTGAGCAAAATCGCTGAGCAAGGTTACGATCCAATTTACGGCGCTAGGCCATTGAAGCGAGCGTTTCAGAAATTGGTCGAAGATCCATTGGCCAACGATATTCTTAATGGTCGATTTAGCCACGGTGAGCATATTCACGGAGCGGTTGAAAACGATCAGATCGTGTTTATGGTTGAGTCTCCGTAACTATTGTATATATATACAGTATGTCTTAATATCCAGGTCAGGATAAGGAGCGTTAGCCATGCAAAGTGTTGCTAGACAAGATCCGAGAAAAGTATCTGATGTGAGTTTGGCTGATTTCGAAGCTGCCAGCCTGAAGCAGGTTGATAGGCTGAAGCAGGTTGATAGCCTGAAACAGAAAAACATCGGTATAGGCGAAAACTTTTCACTGTTTGAGTCAAGTGCGGATAGCGTTTCGAGCTCAATCTCGTCAAATAGCACCTCTAGCATAAAAAGAGCCTCTAGCATAAATAGAGCTTCCCAAACACTCGTTCACGCCAATCGACACATGGAAACCGCAATTCGCTTGTCTAAAGCACTCAAAGGGCGAGTTCGCCGAGGTAGGGTGATGTCTAGTCAGGGTATTCGGCAGAGCCCAGTGCACACTAAGAAAATGGGCAAACTAGAACAGCGCAAAGTGGGACGTGCGATCTGCGAACATCTGCTGGCCTCGTTACGACTTCAATCTGAGTATGAGCGCAGCCTCGAAAACCAGGGCTAAGTCTATTTAATGTATACGATCCTTTTTATCCGCTAGCAGAGGCAATCCGCTAGAAAGAGGCTAACCGCACAAAGGGTGCGAACCATCGCACATATTGATCTTTGAATAACACGCTCGCGTACCCCGCAGGTTAGAATGGACAAAATACAGTGAAAACGGATGTCATGATCAAGAAATGCCTCTTTCCGGTGGCTGGCTATGGAACGCGCTTTTTACCCGCCACTAAGGCGATGCCCAAAGAGATACTGCCGATTTTAGATAAGCCTCTAGTCCAATATGCTGTGGAAGAAGCCGCCGAGGCCGGCATGTTAGACATCGGTTTTGTTACTGGGCGCGGTAAACGTGCCATCGAAGACCATTTTGATGTGAGTTATGAGCTCGAGCATCAAATTGCTGGGACCGGTAAAGAAAAATCTCTGCAAGGCATAAGATCGTTGATCGACACCTGTACTTTTTCTTATACTCGCCAAATCACCATGCGCGGATTGGGTGACGCGATTCTCACCGGCCAAGCAATCATCGGAGACGAACCCTTCGGCGTCGTGCTAGCAGATGATTTATGTATCGGTGATGAGCAGGGTGTTTTATCGCAGATGCTGGCGTTGTTTAAACAGTACCGCTGTAGCATCGTTGCGGTGGAAGAAGTCCCTAAAAATCAAACAGGTAGCTATGGGATTGTCGATGGTGAAGCGTTAGGCGATAGGCTCATACGAGTAACAGATATGATCGAAAAGCCTACACCTGCAGAGGCGCCGACCAATTTGGCAATTATTGGCCGTTATATTTTGACACCAGATATTTTTGAGATATTGCGCACCACACCCGCGGGTAAGAATGGTGAGGTCCAAATCACCGATGCGTTACTCCAGCAAGCGAAAACGGGATGCGTCATGGCCTATAAATTTAAAGGTCGGCGATTTGATTGTGGGTCGATTGACGGCTTTGTAGCCGCGACAAATTACTACTACGATCAGTATAAGAAAGGCGGTTGTTGAAATAGGCTGTAGGTAAGTTTTCAATTAAACTATGTACCCATGCCTATGCCATTCTTAGTCGAGCAACTTCGACAACGTCAATTTACGCCTATCGAGCTGAAAAAAGCACTGGCAGTTGAAGAACTGCCTACGCCAGCATTAGTGCTCAATCGTGCCGCTCTGATGCGCAACATTGAGAAGATGAAGGTACATCTCGGTGCTGCCGGGAAGGGCTTTCGTCCCCATGCTAAAACCCACAAATGCCCGATAATCAGCAAACTGCAAATCGATGCCGGTGCTGTGGGTGTGTGTGTGGCAAAAGTCAGTGAGGCTGTTGTTCTACTTGCATCCGGTGTAAATACAGTTCTTATTACTTCGCCTGTAACCACGGCCACCAAGGCCAATGTCGTGGGTGACTTAGCCCTACAGGGGGCTTCTTTGAGCGTGGTTGTGGACAGCGAATTTGGCCTTGAGGTCTTGCTTGCGTGTTTACCTCAAGATGCGCGGCTCAACGTGCTGGTTGATCTCGATGCGGCGATGGGACGGACCGGTACGCGCAGTGAAAGTGTGATGTTACGCTTGGTCGAGAAAATTTCCGCAGATCAACGCTTAACTTTCGCAGGCTGCCAACATTACGCCGGACACGTCATGCACATTGAAGGCTATGAGCCTAGACGTGAACTGTCTTTAAAACTCTGGGCAACGATCGAAGAACGCCTGGTATGGTTGCGTGCGCAGGGTATTGGAATTGAAATTGTCACGGGTAGCGGTACGGGCACCTATGACATTGATACCGAAGTGGCTTCAATTACTGATTTGCAGGTAGGAAGCTACATTTTTATGGATGAAGAGTATTGCTGCATTGGCAGCCAGAGTGCAGATCGATTTGATGATTTTGAAGTTTCGTTAACCATTGCCTGCACGACCATTAGTCAGCCTATGGATGGCATGATTACCGTTGATGGCGGTTTTAAATCAATGGCTTCGGATACGGTTTTTCCAGTGCCTTACGACTTGGCAGCGACGAAATTTAGATTTGCTGGTGACGAACATGGTGTGTTGATTAGTAAAGAGTCTATGCAGAGTGTCACATTGGGTCAGGTGATCCAGCTTGTTACACCCCACTGCGATCCCACGGTAAATTTACATGACTACTACTGGGTGCAAGAAGAAGATGGTTTGATTCATAGCTGTTGGCCGGTTTCGGCACGCGGTTGTACGTGGTAGTTGTACGTGGTAAATGCGCCTTTCCTAACAAGATAGAACAACAAAGCGGGTAGCGATAAAGGAGCGCCTAGTGTTAGAAATTATTCAATCCGGTGGTTGGCTGATGGTGCCAATCCTTTTGTGTAGCGTGATTGCGGCCGCAATAAGTGTAGAAAGATTGTGGTCTTTGCAGCGTTCGCGAATATTGCCCAAAAATTTGCTTGCTCAGACGTGGACTGCTTTAAAGCAAGAGGGCTTTGACCAACAAAAGACACGCGACCTGCGTATGGGTTCTTCGTTGGGCCAAGTGTTGGGTGCTGGAATTTCGAATGCCAAACGTGGCAGAGAAATCATGAAAGAAGCGATGGAAGAAGCCACCGTGCAAATAAATCATGATCTTGAACGTTACATGACGGCGTTGGGGATCATCTCTTCTATCGCGCCACTGTTGGGACTGTTAGGTACAGTAGTGGGCATGATCGATGTGTTCAATTCACTGATGAGAGAAGGTGCGGGTAATGCTGGGGTGTTAGCTGGTGGTATATCTACCGCTTTAATTACTACAGCGGCAGGTTTATCGGTAGCCATTCCAGCACTGATGTTTCACAGATTCTTTCTGCGCAGGGTAGACGAACTCATCGTTGAAGTGGAACACGAGAGCAGTAAGCTAGTTGATATGGTACATGGGCACGATGTTGATGGTGTTCAAGTTGACTAATCAGAGGTTCCCTAGCCCCCACGCACAAGCTGCGAGCCTGGAGTAGCAGCAATATGGCTAAACGACGAAGAGGCCGGCATGAAGCCACCGTTGAACTAACACCACTCATCGACGTTGTGTTTTTGCTGCTCATTTTTTTTATGGTGTCGACAACGTTTGTGCGAGAAACCCAGCTAAAAATCAACCTGCCAGAAGCAAGTGGTGAGGTTCAAGAAGTTGACAAGGGCACAATTGAGATCACCATCAGCAGGCAGGGGGACTACTCTGTTAACAATCGGATGTTGGTCAATTCTGAAAAACGTACCTTAGTAAGAGCTCTGCAAGAGGCTCAGCAGTTGCAAGACCCATCACAAGTGTCCCCACGAGTGGTGATTACTGCTGATGCGCTCGCGGCGCACCAAGTTGTTGTGCGTGCGATGGATGCTGCAGGAACGGTCGGTTTGGTGCGTATTAGTATTACGACTAAGCAACCCGATGAAGAAGAGTAAGCAGGCGCACTCCTCCTGATGGCCACTAACGATTGGAGTACTTACAAGCGGTTACTGCGGTATGTAGTGCCTTATTGGTATCTACTTCTTGTCTCGATTCTTGGCTTCTTAGCAGCGGCAGGAGCTGAAGCCTACTTTGGCTATGCGTTTGGTCAGTTGATAGATCATTGGGAGGATTCTGCGGTTCGGGCATCGGCTATGATTCCTCTCATGATGTTTGCCGCTGCGTTAGTGCGTGGGTTTGGCACCATAATGGGTGAGATCCTAATTTCCAGTGTCTCATTCAATGTCGTCCATAACATTCGCGAGCAGCTATTTGGTCAGCTGTTACGTCTGCCTAATTCATTCTTCGATAAGACCGCGCATGGCCATCTCGTGTCTCGAATAACGTTTACCGTTGCTCAGTTGCGCGACACGGGTACCGATGCGCTTCGAGCAATTATTCAAGATGGCTTCAAAGTAATTGTGTTCCTTGGCGCAATGATTTGGCTAGATTGGAAACTGGCACTCATTTTTATCGGCACAGTTCCCGTTTTAGCCATAGTGGTGGTGTTCGCGAGTAGTCGGTTTCGGCGCATTAGTAAGCGGATCCAAAATTCTATGGGTGACGTGACCCATGTTGTTTCGGAAAGTGTATCAGGATACCGCGTTGTCAAAACGTTTGGTGGGGAAAAGTATGAAACGAGTCGGTTTAGTCGATTCAATCGGGTCAATCGCCAGCAGAACTTGAAGATGGTTGTCACCAAGGTGATGAGTGCTCAACTCAATGAGACGTTGATTGCCCTGGCTTTGAGCTTGTTAATTCTTCTGTTGTACGACACCGCCCAAACCATGACTAGCGGGCAGGCTATTGCCTTCCTAAGTTGGGCTGGAATGCTGGGTAGGCCGATCCGAAGATTATCTGAGGTCAATGCGAAATTGCAGCGGGGCCTGGCGGCGGCAGACGACGTCTTCGCCCAGCTTGATGAATCTATCGAAGTTGATAGTGGAACCAAAGAACTGATAGTGGAAGGCGGAGAGCTTGTATTTGACAATGTGTCTTTTAGTTATGCGTCTAGTAGTTATGCGCCTAGTAGTTATACGTCTGGCGGGGCCCAAACATCGGATAAATCAAATCAGGTCCTGAAAAACATCACTTTACGTATTGAGGCAGGTAAAACAATTGCCGTGGTTGGGCGAAGTGGAAGTGGTAAGACAACATTAGCTTCACTCATCCCGCGTTTTTATGATATTGCCCAGGGTAGAATTTTGATTGATGGCATAGATACTCGAGAGTTTACCCTCGGCTCGCTGCGCCATGAGATTGCCCTGGTTTCACAACAGGTCACTCTGTTTAACGACACGCTGAGAAACAATATTGCGTATGGAGACTTAGCTGATGCGTCCGACGAAGCAATCGAGCAAGCAATCGAACGGGCTTACGCGAGCGAGTTTATTAATGCGTTGCCGGACGGGTTAGAAACCATCGTTGGAGATGATGGAGTTCTCTTATCTGGCGGACAACGTCAGCGCGTAGCCATTGCACGAGCCCTGTTGAAGAATGCTCCCATTCTAATACTGGATGAAGCTACCTCTGCTTTAGATAATGAATCAGAGCGAAATATCCAAGCAGCACTAGAAGAAGTGATGCGCGATCGCACTACTTTGGTGATCGCCCACCGGCTTTCTACGGTTGAAGCTGCGGATCAAATTATAGTGCTTAAAGACGGAGAGGTAGTTGAACAGGGTAAGCATGGTGAATTGATAGAAACCGGTGGACACTATGCAGAACTGTATAATGCGCAATTCCAAGATTCCCCCGATACCGCGGCGAGCCTAACACTCGTCAAAACTAGAAGAGCGCGCCCGCGAGTCTTTCCAACCTCGGAGTCCTTTGAAAAATCTGCTTTGGGTTTGACCCGTGCATGGTATCAAAGCTCTTGGTGGCTTCATTTGTTACGGCCTTTTAGTTGGATATACAATTGGGGCCGGAAGCGTCAAGAGAGACCCTACCTAACTGGCAAAAAGACACCCTCTCGAACCAGCTTGCCGGTGATTGTGGTAGGTAATATTACCGTGGGTGGTACAGGGAAAACGCCTTTGGTTGGTTGGTTGGTGAATGAATTGCGCGATCTCGGATTTTCACCAGGCGTAGTTTTAAGAGGTTATGGAGGTACTCTGAGTAAAACTGGAACTTTGGTTCCAAGTGGTGCTGATCCAGAACGATATAGTGATGAAGGCGTACAGCTAAGGGACCGCCTAGGTTGCGCGGTAGTGATTTGTGCGAATCGTGTGAAGGCGCTGAAAATTCTTGAGACCCAAGCCTGTGACATTGCGATTTCAGATGATGGTTTGCAACACTATGCGATGGCCAGAGATATTGAAATTGCCGTGGTTGATGGTTCGAGGGGTGTTGGAAATGGGTTGTTAATTCCGGCAGGTCCGCTAAGAGAGCCGCTGGAGAGACTAAATCGGGTGGATTGGGTCATTGCCAATGGTGAAGCCAGCAACTTGTGTGATGACGAGAGTATCATGACCATGCTTGCTGATGGATTCTACAATTTGCAGACTGGTGAATATCTTGATTGCGAGAAGTTCGCGCAGGATCACGTTGAGGTCCACGCGGTTTGTGGTATTGGTAATCCGAGTCGGTTTTTTGCCACCCTGCAAAGGCTGGATATTAGTACGATCAAGCACGTCTACAAAGACCACCACGACTTTAAGGGCGATGAAGTATTGTTTAGTGATGGTATCAGCGTTGTATGTACCGAAAAAGATGCTGCCAAGCTAAAACACATTGAGCAAGATTTTTCTAACGTGTGGTTCATGCGGGTATCGGTAAGCTTGCCCAAAGATGGTAGGCGAAGGTTAGAAGAGCTGCTTGCAGCTACGGCGATAACACCCCAACGTGCGATGCTAGAGCGTTAGCTGATGGCGGTTCGTATCGTCATCCCAGCACGTTATGCATCTACTCGCCTGTCTGCAAAACCACTAGTAGACATCGATGGCCAGCCAATGTTGGTGAGGGTCATGGCCCAAGCTAGCCGGGCAAATGCAGATACCGTAGTTGCTGCGGTCGACCACGAAGACGTTTTCAATGCAGTCACCTCAGCCGGCTACCAAGCACTTTTGACACGCATAGATCATCAGTCTGGGTCAGATCGAGTGATGGAGGTTGTTGCAACTCGGGCATGGTCTGAGGATGATATTGTTGTCAATGTGCAGGGGGACGAACCCCTCATTCCGCCTGAAGTTATCGATTGTTTGGCTAACGTGTTAATTGATGATAGCAGCGTACAAATGGCAACAGTGTGTGAACCTATTCTCAACGAGAGAGATTACTTTAATCCGCACACGGTCAAAGTCGTTAGGAACAAATCTCTGGATGCGATCTATTTTTCGCGCGCACCTATTCCTTATGCTCGTGACAGTATAGTTAGTGGTGTTGCGTTAACAGGAGGCAGCTTGACAGTTCCTGTGGCCGAGTTGCCGGTGTTTCGTCATGTCGGAATATACGCTTATCGGGTGACCGCGCTGCGATCATTTACCTCGATGGGTGACTCTCAACTTGAGCAGGTCGAAGCACTTGAACAACTGCGTTGGTTAGAGGCGGGAAATCGTATAAGGGTAATTGATAGTCCAATGCCCGTGCCCGGCGGAGTAGATACTCCGCAAGACCTGGCGCGGGTGATCGATATCGTTCGATCTAGGAAGCTTACTTAGTTTCTGTCCGGAAATTGCCGTCCTGGCAATTTCCTTCCAACGGTTTCTTGCAGAAACCTCCCAAAACCCTACGGGTTTTGTCTCTGGCGTCCTGCCCTCGCTAGTTCTAAGCCCAAATACTGCGTATTTTGGACAAGAACTACTTAGCCGACATACGAATGCCGCCATCTAGGCGTACTGTTTCGCCGTTTAGGTAACAATTTTCAATCATTTGCTGTGCGAGCTGAGCGTACTCGTGTGGCAAGCCTAAGCGCTTAGGGTATTGCACCATATCAATCAACGGCTGGCGTACTTGCTCGGGCGCACCAGCCATCATTGGGGTATCAAATATTCCGGGCGCTATAGTGCACACTCGCACACCTTGCCGAGATAGGTCTCGGGCGATAGGTAGAGTCATTCCCGCAACACCTGCCTTACTTGCCGCATATGCGGCTTGTCCAACTTGACCGTCGAAAGCGGCAACCGAAGCGGTATTGATGATTATGCCGCGCTCGAGTGCTTCTCCCTCTGGCTGGTTTTCTGCCATCACGGCTGCGCATTTACTCAAGGTAGAAAATGTACCGATCAGGTTTACTTGCAGGATTAAGTTGAATTTTTTGATGTCTAAGGCACCGTCCTTTCCTACTGTTCGCGCAGCAGCACCGATACCGGCACAGTTCACATTAATGTGGATGGTGCCGAAATCTGCTTTGATGTCTTCTATGGCTTTGCTTACAGAGTCGTCGTTAGTAACGTCGACTTGGTAAGCTTTTGCATCGCCCAATTCGGTAGCCGTTTGTTGGGCAAGTTCAAGGTTCATATCCATAATGGCCACTTTACCGCCCTGGGCGACTATCATTTGCGCAGTTGCTCGACCTAGTCCCGATGCGCCGCCGGTTATGGCTGCGACTTTTCCTGAAATATTCACTCGCGCTTTGTCCTCTTGGGTTTCGAAAACGCTAGTATAGCGTAATGATCATTAATCAAAACTATCTAACAATTGACGCTGCCACGGCGCTGTTAAACTGGCTAATGAGGAGTGATCAAGTGCTATGGCAGCAGGAGTACTTCCAAATGTACGGAAAAACCACCGTCGTGCCTCGCCAGTTAGCGTTCTTTGGCGACCGTGGTTTGAATTATCGTTACACTGGTATCGATCACGTTGCCGATGGATGGCCTAAGAAACTGCAGGCGCTACGCTGCCAGATAGAAAAGAGTGTGGGTTGTAAATTTAATTATCTACTGCTAAATCGCTACAGTCACGGAAGTCACTACATGGGCTGGCATAGAGATAACGAAATGGCTTGGTCGACAAAAATTGCCTCGCTGAGCTTGGGTGCTCGTCGATCTTTTCGTGTTGAGAATAGGCTTAGAGAATCTAAGTCAGATCGACCCGATGTTGAAAAGTTGGAATTACGCCACGGTTCTCTACTGGTTTTCGATGGGGGCTGTCGTCATACCTTGGCAAAGACCAATAAACAAGTAGGCGTACGGATAAATTTAACCTTTAGGCAAGCTTTGAGTTGTTAGGCACAAAAAACTACGCAGTTCCCAACACTTTAAACCTCACTTCCGTTGCTGCGCGTGGATGTAGAGTTCAATCTGTCGGGGAACTGAAGCGAGTACGCTCATCCGCAGTCGAAGCTGGCCTGTCGTTTTTTGTCCTAGGGCAGGGATCAAACATTATCCCACATCCTCACGTGAACAAATTTGTTTGTCAGTTGAGTTTGCGTGGTATTGAAATCGTCCGAGAAACGTCAGATGAAGTATTTGTTAGGGTAGCAGCGGGGGAGAGTTGGCATGAATTTGTTATGTCCGCTGTGCGCAACAAATGGTATGGACTGGAGAATTTGGCGCTAATTCCAGGTTCGGTTGGCGCAGCACCTGTACAGAATATTGGTGCTTACGGCGTAGAAGTGGCAAGCACGATTCAGCATGTTGAAGTGCTGTCGTTAAACAGCGAGGTTCAAAATATCTCTGTAGAGGCATGTGAATTCGCCTATCGCGATAGCATATTTAAACGCAATCGAAGCCAGATTATTCTAGCCGTACAGTTTCGGCTGCAAAAGAAAGCCAAAGTGGTGGTCGAATACGCGCAACTGAAGCAGCAACTAAAGGGCTTGTCTTCTGTAGAACCTACGCCACAACAAATTGCAGTTGCTGTCATGCAGATTCGCCAGGCGAAGCTACCAGATCCATCCAGGGACGCAAATGTTGGGAGTTTTTTTAAGAACCCAATCGTCAGCTACAAAGCTGCTGCACAAATTATGTCGAAGCACCAGGATCTGGTTCAGTATCCTCAGCACAATGGGGTTAAATTGAGCGCGGCTCAACTAATAGATCGTGCAGGTTGGAAAAACAAAGGGACAAACGCAGTAGAGTGTTGGCCTACACAACCCTTGGTTATCGTTAATAATAGTGCCACACAAGCTGCTGAGATTATTGCGTTTGCAGATGCCATCAAAGCTGACATCTACAAACGGTACGAGGTGGAACTTGAGCTAGAACCCTATGAGTTGTTCTGATCCGGTGGGGACCGGCGTATGACACCCTGGGCTTGTAGTTCAGCTTCTCGCTGACGTCGACGCACCTCTCGGGGATCATTAGCAGCTCTCAGCGCAGGGGCAGAATTAGCTTTATTGTCCTTAATCACAGCTTGTTCTGTTTTCTGCGTGGGTGCAGGTTTTGCCGCTTGGGTAGTAGTTGTGTTGGGTTGAGCTTTCTCTACGTTGGCTTCTGCTTTACTTCTCATTGGTGTAGACGATGGTTCTTTAGTAGCTGATACGGGCTCTTTACCCGACGCTGAAGGCTCTTTACTAGAAGCTGAGGGCTCCTTACCTTGAGCTGAGGGCTCTTTACCAGAAGCTGAAGGCTCCTTGCCTTGAGCTGAAGGCTCTTTACCAGAAGCTGAAGGCTCCTTACCTTGAGCTGAAGGCTCCTTACCTTGAGCTGAGGGCTCCTTACCTTGAGCTGAAGGCTCCTTACCTCCATTTCGAGGGTCGTTTGCGGCGCGCTGACTTTTGGCTCGCTTAGGTTGAGTTTTGTTGTCGGTTTCAGTCACTTCGTTTTTTACTGGCTGAGGCTTTACATTAGACGGAGCGGATGGCTTGCTGGTATCCACTTTCCTATCAGCTTGGTTTGCATCACCCTGCTTTTCTCTGGTGGTTGTATCACGGGCAGCTGTATCACGGATGGGTTTTTCCCGTGTTTCGCCGCGCTTGCGCCTGGGTGCGCGCTTACTTTGGGCTAACTGCTCATCACTTGGGATGCGTTCCTCACGTGAAACAGCCGCTGGTGTAGATTCTGATGATTGTGCAGCAGCAGAATCTGCGTCTGTTTGTCGTTCACGATGGGGTCCTTTCCTTTCCCGATTTTCTTGCTCGCGAGCCGCAGGTTTACTCCTAGGCTTGCCACGTTTGCGGTCTTGATTATTCTCATCATCTTTATTTTTGGTTCCGCTATGACGGTTAGACGAGCGACTGGTGGGTTTGTCTTGCTTCTCTGAACGTCGTTGCGTGCCTCGATTTTTGTTGCGATCCGGGCGGTCATCGCGTTTGTTGCGATGCTTGGCAGGCGCTTGTCTTTTGGGTGCGTCGTCTTTCTCTGTTGTAGCAGATTCATCGGAAAATAGGCTTTTAGTCAGCCGCTGAAGGCTCTTAGCCAGCCGCCCCGAGAGTCCTGTGGTCGCTTGTTGGACTGGTTGCGCCGCTTTCGTGGTTGGTACAGGGGGTGCTGCGGGTTGTATAGATCGTACCGCTGCTTGCGGATGTTGAGGCATAGGCTGGTCTTGGGGCAAATCTTGTTGAGTCGCTTGATTGGCCAAATTTGATAATGCTGCGCTTGAAACATCACCTTCTTCGGCAACATGATCACTGCGTAGGCGCTCGACAATATAGTGAGGTGTCTCCAGATTCATATTGGGGATGATGACAATATGCGTACCTGTTCGAGTCTCGATGTCGGCGACATCCTTGCGTTTTTCGTTCAGCAGATAAGCGCCCACAGCAAGAGGCACTTGGGCGCGGATCACTGCGCTGTGCTCTTTTAGCGACTCTTCTTCCATCACTCGCAAAATACCTAACGCTAATGTCTTGGTATCTCTAATTCGACCTTGGCCGTTACACCGTGGGCAGAGCACGGTGGTGACCTCTTCGAGAGAAGGGCGCAATCGTTGTCGGCTCATTTCCATTAAACCGAAACGAGAAATTTTACTGGTTTGAATGCGCGCGCGGTCGGCTTCTAAGGCATCGCGCATTTGATTGTCTACTGCGCGCTGATTCTTTTGTACCAACATGTCGATGAAATCGATCAGGAGCAAACCGCAG
>QIGT01000494.1 GCA_003230835.1 Gammaproteobacteria bacterium | reverse complement strand
GGACAGGTTAATTTGATTAGCATCCTGGAAATCCACACCAATATCAAGTAAATCAAAGCTGAACGTGGTGGCGCCCGCAGTTACAGACCAAAAGGATGCAATTGGCGTATTGGCCGGGTTGAAGTCTAGATGACTAAAAACCGCAGAAGAGCCTACAGTAGGAGTGAAATCGCCATTAGCATCAATGACTTGTGAAAGCCCGATGTCTATGCCTGTGGCGTCGCCAAGATCGGCTCCTGAACCGCCGGTTGGCGTAAACAAGCCGCCAAATCCGATAGCACCTTCTATAAAGGCTGCCGATGTGGGCACTTGAAACGCGGCAAAGGCGAAGCAAGCTGTGAGTACGGTAAAAATTTTGCGTGAGGAAGTGATATTCATCCTTGGTCCTTATAACTTATTGATTTATGGTGATTATTTTATGTTTTGTCCAAGCTGTTAAGCGTTGGATACCGCCCCAACCACCTATGGAGCGTCTATATTGGTAAGCAAGAATTACACCAACCCTTGACATAACGAGTCTAAAGTTATGTCGACCTACCGTAAAACATTGAAATCAATACGAAACCCCCCTCTACTCGTGGAGGCTGACACAACGGTTGCTTACTATGTTATAGCGCGAAACTAATGAAACTGTAAACAGTTTCGACACTCTAAAGACCATTTATTTTTCACCCCTCTATATTACTCAGGCTTATGACTATCTACTGAAGAACTTCTTGCGCCCATCTCATACCAATCGATTCGACGAGTCAGCAGCATGACAGTCGCGAGCATGGCAAACAACAAGAATGTGCCCATGAGTAGCGCGAAATCCTCGGAGCGCAAGATGGAATAGAGCATGGCGTAAAGAAGTGCGATGCCCACGCTAAATACGGCGGCAAGCCGACTTTGGCCCAGAGCTCCTTTTAAATACACGCCAATCAGGCCAGCGCACGCAAGCGTTGCTATAGCATAGGAGGCACCGAACGAGATGTGTTCAGACAGCGAGACGAGCAGCAAATAAAATAAGGCGAGTGCCAGGCCAACTAACGCGTACTGCAGTGGATGCAGGCGAGAGCGGGTGAGTGTTTCGGTTAGAAAAAACGCGACGAACGTGAGCACAATAAAAAGTGCACCGTACTTAATGGCGCGGGTCACCTTTACGTAAATGTCGACCGGTTCAAAAAAATTTACGCCAAAAGAAAGTTGCTGCAGCGAATGGCACTCGCCACCGTTAGCACAGTCGTTGAGCTTGCCTTGCGCATCGGTGGCGAATGAAGACATACGCCAACGCGACGAAAACCCCTGTTCGGAAATTTCACGTTTTTCGGGCAAGAACTGACCGTCAAATTTTGGATGAGGCCAGCTCGATTTAAGTTGTGCGGTGAGCTCTTTGGCAAGCGGTGCGAACGACAACTCCTGGCTACCGCGAAGCTCAAGCGTAATGTCGACTGGAATGCGTTTTGCGTTTTTTGCAATGTTTATTTCAGCGTGAACACCAGCGCCTAAATGAGGCACTGAACTGCCTGCTTTAAAGCTATGCTCAACGCCGTTCCACAAAAGAGTAGGGTTGCCACCAATGCCGCGTATATCACTTACAATAAGGCTCAATTCGGGTTGACCGAAAGAAACAAACCCGGGTGTTTCAGTTTTTAGTTCAAGTAATTTCGTAACGTCAAATTCACCGGTTAATCTATGTGAACTTGAGTAAACCGGCACGCTGTATATGCCTCTGGAGCGTGTTTCAGTTTCAGCGTTACTTGTAATAGAGAGTGTTTGTGCAATCCAGTAGACGTGACGCATCAACCGGCGTGTTCGGGTCTCTTCAAGTCCGGTAGCTTTGCTTACGAATTGTTCGTTAACTTCCACCCAGTAGGGCACCGACAATACCGGCCCCGCAATTCGTTGAGTGCCTGTCCACGTACGCTCAATTTCGTTAATCACCTGATTACGGTATGCGTTGCGTTCGTACACGACTGTGGAAATCATGCCTAAAGGAACAATAAGAAGAAGGGCCACTAAAATGATCATGCCCACTTTTGTATACACTCTGAATTTCATGTACTGATCTCCTGAAGCTTGTTGCAGAGTACGCAGGCAATAGGACCTGTGATGAGGCGAATCAGGATAAAAAGTGGCAACCGGAAGATGGATTTGGTGTGTTAGTCACATCGCACGGTGATTGGTAAGCTCGCTATAACCTCTTAACGTTGCGGGGTATAACTGATTGAATCCATAGCAACCGGACACAGATTGCCACATCCGCGGTCTGCGGGTACTCAATGACGGGGTTACGGTAACCACACCCGCTTCGCAGTATTGAACAGATGAGGCGGCAAAAAAAGATGCCCGACACAAGTTGTGCCGGGCAAGCCTTAAGGGAGGCAAGACGATAACACCTGAGTATTATCATGTTGATTCGACATCGGGGTACTTGCAATGCCTACTTAATATGCGATGTATACGGGCAAATTCCCTCATTTTTTTTCATACTTTATTCTACTAAACTAAATCATGCGAAATTCGCTGATCTACGTCAATCTTCGGCGATCCTCTGCGTAGGCTCATACACTAGAAATTACGGAAAGGGCGGTTTTACCGGTACAATGCCTGACGATGAAACTTGTGATACTCGACAGAGACGGCGTAATTAACCGCGATTCCAAAGCGTATATAAAGTCATGCTCTGAATGGAAACCCTTACCTGGAAGCCTGGAGGCCATTGCCAGGTTGCATCAGGCGGGTTTTGTAGTGGTGGTCGCTACCAACCAGTCAGGCGTAGGTCGTGGGCTGATCGACCACAAGACGCTGGCGGCCATCATGCGTAAAATGCATGACGCCGTTCACGCTGAAGGCGGAGAAATTGCTGCGGTGTTCTATTGTCCGCACACACCGGATGACCAATGTACCTGCCGCAAACCAAAATCTGGCTTGTTCGAACAAATCAGACATCGCTTTAAAATGGATCTCGACGGTGTGCCAGCCATTGGCGATTCAATGCGTGACATTGAAGCCGCCACCACAGCAGGGGCCAGACCCATTTTGGTGCGTACCGGTAACGGCAGCAAAACCGAAAGTAAGCTGGTTGGAAATTCAGGCGTAATCGTATTCGATACACTCCTTGATGCAGTAAACGAACTGGTCAAATAACACCCGGCTTCAAACGTCAGGCAATGCCGTGCATAGTGATAACACTCTGGAAATGAAAGCAGTAACTCTTTGAAACACTTTACTTCCCTACTATTCTTAGTCCTTTGTGGACTACTTGTCTTGCCGTGGGGCCTTGCTCTTACGCTTGCCCTGCCGTTCCCGCATCGTTATCGTTTTTTGCTGGTACCTTCTTTCGCCCGCACCGTAATGTGGTTAATGAAAATCCTGTGCGATGTTGACATGCGAGTTGAAGGAAAAGAAAATCTTCCCGACGAACCCTGCGTTGTACTGATAAAACACTCTTCACCGTGGGAGACTCTAGCTGAGCTTATGATATTTCCAAGACACGTTATTGTGCTCAAGCGCGAACTAATGTGGATCCCCATTTTGGGATGGGGACTCGCTTCTATGCGCTGCATTTCAATTAACCGCAAAACTGGTCGCTCCGCCGTCAAACAAGTACTGGAGCAAGGCAAACAACGCTTGTCTGAAGGCACGTGGGTAATAATTTTTCCGGAAGGCACTCGTGTACCCAAGGGCCGCATGGGTAAGTGGGGTCACAGCGGCACACTGCTCGCGGTTGAAGCCGGTGTACCCGTAATACCCGTGGCACACAACGCGACCGATCACTGGCCTAACGGTCAGCTACTCAAAGTACCGGGCACTATTACGCTTAAAATTGGCCCGGCCATTTCAACGTCGGGAAAGACTCTTGAAGCAGTCGCCCTCGAAGCACGCCAGTGGATGGACGAAACGATGCTTGAACTTAGCCCTAATCACAAGGCTACGTTATCTGACGGCACGCCGCTTTCTGCTGAGTCTACTTAACCAATGGTTTACACATATTCGATTTAGTTTTTAACCACCGACATATCACCAGAGGCCGGTTTATGCAAGACGTCGTAAGGATACTGTTCTTTGTCACAGTGATGCGTGTTTCTGATTGTTCCGCGACTAAATCTGCCACCGCAGGTTAGTGTCGAGTTTTTTCTCTTCAATCAAATTCATGATGTGAGCAATGCGCTTGTAGCGAATGCCTTCATAGTCGTCTTTGTTCAGGCCATGTTTCACGTAACTGTCGTAGCACTGTTGAACGCCTTTACGTGCAGTCCACGTTGTTTTAAACGTTGGAAACACTTGGCCAATTTTATCAAAGTTGACGCGATAGCTACGTGTGTCAGGACCTGCGCCGTCGGCAATTTCAATTTCGCAGTTCGGTACAATTTCTTTTACGTAATTAGCGAGGTCACGCATTTGATAGTTTTCGTTACCGGAACCTACGTTAACCGCAAGTCCGTGAACCACTTCGCGAGGCTCTTTAAGAGCACACACAATTGCCTGACATATGTCGTCAATGTGAACGAGAGGGCGCCACGGTGTGCCGTCGCTTTTCATATAAATTTTGCCTGTTGTATAGGCCCATGCTGTCAGATTGTTAACGACAAGGTCGAAACGAATGCGGGGAGACACGCCGTACGCCGTAGCGTTACGCAAAAACACAGGGCTAAAGCTGTCTGTCGCCATAGGCGCAACATCTCGCTCTGTGTAGACTTTCGATTTGGCGTAAGCCGTTACAGGATTAAAGTTGGCCGTTTCATCAAGCACATCTTCATCACCCGCTTTACCGTACATGCTGCAGCTCGACGCAAACAGAAAACGCTTAACGCCAACGTCACGGGCGATCTGTGCAATGCGTACGGACGCTCTGTGATTAATGTCGTACGTAAGGTCGGGGTTAATGTTACCCAGTGGATCGTTCGACAGTGCTGCAAGGTGAACGACCGCCTCGAAGCCTTTAAGGTCTTCAGGCTCTACGTCGCGCACGTCTTTGTTAATGGTGGGTACTGACTCAGGCGTATCACCATAGGTGCAGTATCTGTACAGGTCTGTATCAAGACCAACGACGTCGTAGCCTGCCTTCGTAAGAATGGGTACTAGGTTCGTGCCTATAAATCCGCAATGTCCGGTAACCAAAACTTTCATGTGTATTCCCTTATGAGCTTCTTAAATGTCGTATGGATCTTGAATCGCATAATCCTGGCAAATTTGCCCGTGCGGTCGGTAGACGTATTGTCGTTGATAACTAACCTATGCGGATTGTTCTGAAACAGTTGCGTACTTTGGCTTTTTCTGTCATTTGCGCCTGCGACCTGGGTCTCAAACTATGAAATTTGTACGATCTAGAGCGTAACTGTGGGAGCTCAACGTCAGTTCGGACGTCAAATTGATACTGAAGGAGCGGCTTTAGCGGCGATTGAATGCCATTGCAAGGTACAATCGCGGCTGAAGCCGCTCCCACAGTTAATATTGAAGCTCGCATTGGCATTCAATCGCGGCTATGCTAGTCGCTTGTTGTTAATAGCTTAATTCTCAGATTCTGCGCTCTTAGCATATCTAGCAAACTATAAATAAATAGCGCTATGGAAATCATTTCGATTAGCTCTTCCAAAGTCGCAACAAGTCTCTGGCGGATATCGTTAACCGAATATCCCAATTCCTCCATAACACCGGTTACCGCCTCAAGACCGACTGCGGCTCCAACAAACAGGCCACCTGCCAGACAAAACAAAAATGCCGTACGACGAGGCAAGCTAATCAGGAATGGAACGAAAATTATCAAGAAAACCGTCACGCCCAACAAGTAGGGTATTAACCACGCAAACTGGGCAGTTAGTCCAGGGTTTGAAGCAGCCCGTGAAACTGCAACCATCTCGTGAAAGCCAATATATTCATCGGCTGTCAAGAATAAAAACGTAAAACCCAACAGATACCAGTGGAATCGTTTAGTTTCTCGAGATTGAGCAACTACAAATATTAATCCAGCGCACACCGCAAGCTGAAGAGTTGAGAATAGCGTCGGGAAATTCCGTTCACCATCCATTCGAGTCATTGGAATATATCCCAGCGCAAAGTCGTAACCAAGACCGTGCCACAGCACCATGCCAATCAGTTGCAGTCCTAGCAGGCCAAAGATACATAAAAGTAGAACCTTCAAAACCAGCTCTGGTTCAAACGTGGAGATATGTTTATGCATTGCTTTTTTCCTGATTTCTTAGCGAACTTGAGTAACGTAAGCGCAATTGGCTTGCAGTGATCGAACCTGTCGTGTTTTTACGCGTCATCAAATAGCATTTACGTATTTGAGCGGCAGTCAATCTACTTTCAAATAACTTCATCATACGCCGGTTTTAGCCTGGACGGCAACAGCGCCTCCACATCCGGGGACTGGCTATTCGTCCTTTAAACGCCTGGAGACCTTGCCACGCTATTACAAAGAATATTAGCGAAAACATGGGTGTCGACACCTATAGATCGAAATCAATATTTAGAATTGCCAGTATAAAAATTCACTTTGACCACCGACTCGTAAAACAGCTGATATCAGCAGCACTGAAATAATCAAAAACCATGGTAACGACGGTTGCCACGAAAGTTTGGCAGCGACCCGTGAACTGGGGTTATCTTTTAACTTATAGCCCAGTACAGGCTCATAGGCAGCTAGAAATTGAAACCCATTGGGAAGCAGTAGTGCTACTACCAGAAGCGCAATAACCCATGCTACAGTGGTGAAGAACTCAAGCAAGCTAACAGCTTCTGGAATAATAAATGACATGTTTTCAAGCCCAATCATGCCGACAATTTTTTCCGGTATGCCAATACCATTAGTGCCTGCCATAGCCTTTGACAATTCCAGGGCGGAACCTACGCTTTCAGCGCGAAACCAAACCATGGCGAAAGTTACTGACAGAAAAGTAATTACAAAACCGACCGGTCTCATCCATTTTTCGTACGTTTCTCTACTGGAAAACCTCTTGGGTGCAATCAGACGCCAGCCGTGATTAATACATAAATATGCGCCATGTAAAGCGCCCCACACGATAAACGTATAGCCTGCTCCATGCCAAAGTCCAGACAACAGCATGGTGAGAAATGTAGGGGCGGCCAAAAGTGTCAGGAATGCCGTGAATTTGGGGTTGTTCGGGTTGAACCCGCCGAGCCCCTTTCCCAGTCGTCGTCGAGTCCCATACAATGCAATTGGGTTATAGACATAGGCAGTTAGAAAACGCGTCAACGTGATATGCCAACGCGCCCAAAAATCGATGATATTGCAAGACTTAAGCGGACTGTCAAAATTAACTGGTAAACGTAAGCCTATTGCGAGCGCCAGGCCAGCAGCCATATCGGAGTATCCTGCAAAATCAAAATAGATTTGTAAGGTGAAACCTATCGCTGCGATCCAGGCGTACGTCAAAGTAATAACTTGACCGGCCGCCGCGGCATCGAAAACAGGTGTGACGTGGATGGCGATTCCGTCGGCCAACACAGCCTTTTTGAACAAACCGATGCAGAACAAGCTAATGCCAAGGGCCAGCATATTTCGATCTATGCGTATACCTAGTTGACGATACTGCGGCACCATTTCCCTAAAATGTACGATAGGCCCGGCAATCAACTGTGGGAAAAACAAAACGAACAGGGCGAACTCACGAAATTTGAACGCTTTTATTCCACCACCATGCACATCAACCAGAAACGCAATCTTTTGGAAAGTAATAAACGAAATACCCAGCGGTAAAATGATGTATGTCAGCACAAAATCAGTGCCGAATAAATCGTTACTGGTGCCCTGGAAAAAAGTCAGATACTTGAAGTACCCAAGGAATAGCAGGTTGCTGATGATGCCAATGGTTAACAGGAAATTTCGCACCCGGGCCTTTCCCTCGTACTCTGCGTATCGCAGCAGGGTTTTTGCCAATATATAATTGACAAAAATCGAAGGCACAATGATGAGTAAATTGATTGGACGCCACCAGGCGTAAAATATCAACGAAACGAAAATTAGAAAAACTATGGCGGCGTTGTAACCCAATCGTCGGGCGAGCTGGAAGCCAAACAAAACCAACGGCAGGAATATAAAAATGAATTCGTATGAGTTAAATAGCATTGGCCGGGTCTCAAGCTAACATGGCTTGTAATTCGGACACAATTTGACCGACATTTCTAAATGACTCGACGTCAGCGACTTTGAACTTGACGTTATGGCCGATCTCGATTGCGACAATAAAATTTATATAATTAAACGAATCCCAACCGGGAACTTCGCTACGCAGCGTTTCCAGCGTCAGTTCAAGGTCGGTCGTACCTAACAAGTCACCTAGTGTCTGTGAAAAAGATCGCAGCAGCTCTTCATCGGTCATGTATTTTCCTTAACTGAAATATAGGTCGGAATTAATTGGTAGTCCGCCAAACTAATTTCCCAAATTTGGGTCTCAGTAGTCGACGTGGATTGTAAATGAAACCCAAGCGTAGCAAAGAGATTCTCTATCACACCATTTTTTGCTGTTGGAATAAATTCCGCTCGCAGATGTTCCGCACCCAGTTCGAGCGACTGAGCAACAAGCAAGTTCATAATTGCCCCTTCCAGATTTCGGCCAAATACACGACAGCTCATTATCCAATTCTCAATTACAAGAGTCTTGGAGTCCGCCGAAGACGAGGCTAGCAATGCTACGCTAACCAGGCCGTTGTCACCGAACTTGTCTTGCAGGCGCGCTTGAAAACTGATGCAAGAAAGGTCGTCCGCAAATGCGGCAATTTCTTCCTGTGAGTAGCGTCGCGTGGTGGTATTAAATTGGTTGGTTTTCGCCATTAATTGTGTTGCGCGTGGCAATTCAAGCTGACTAACAGGTCCATGCATCATTTGCATGCTCAAGTCGGCAAGGTAGTCATCAATTGTCACTGCTGTTTCCATGCTCATCTGGCGTTTGGAGTTCGCCGAATAATGCGCTGCGCGCTGCATGTCTTCCTGAGTGAAAGTTGCCGCTTCAAAATACCCCTGGCCAGCAAGAACGTCTACGAAATAGGTCGGATCGTCACCAACTTCAGGAACAGCCACCATTGGCAGTGCTGTTCGAATGCGCTCTCGCTCGGCGGGATTGTCATCCAGAAACACCAAACTGGCCAAACCAATATTAAGTGTGGTTGCGATAGTCTGTAGATTGACAGCTTTGTCCTGCCAGTTTGCAATAAAAACAGCTATATCATCCAGAGACAGCACCATGTCCGGGTGATCGGTGAAAGCCGCACGGGCAATTTTCTCTTCATTTTTCGAACAAACCGCCAATACGATGCCGCGCTCTTTCAAAGATTTAGCGTAACTTTGAATGAACAAATGCGCTTCGCCTACAGCCGTTCCCTGCCCGAGTATAATTCCATCGAGCCCATCGTCGCCAATCACGCCACCCCATAGAGTATTGTCCAAATCCAACACCAGACATTTTCGTGCTTTGCCTAGTTGGGCGTTCAGATATTGTGCCATTAGCTCGCCAAAATCCAGGGCTGCGGCAGGGGCAATTTCCATTTTCGCTTGCAGCCAACGGGCACGATCAAACCAATGGGTTAGCCCTTTTTGCCTGGATGCTTTGGAGACGTCCAACAGTCCTGTTTGCTCACGATGCGCAGCTTCTGCCAGTTTCTGATTAAGTACTTGCACCCTTTGAAAAGGACTAGCCGATTGCATTCGATCGAGATTGCCAAACAGCGGAGGCGCCGTATCTAAAAAACTCTGCTGTACTACGCTTACTCCAAAGTTTGCCTTTGCTTGCGACCACAGTTGGATCAAGGATTCGACTTGCAGGTTGAGGATTGCATCAACCTCATCTGGGCTACTAGCAGGGCTTATCTGGCCGAGCAATGAGTCTGCATGTAGCGACAACAGAATATACTCGGGTGCAAAGGCTCGCAGGGAACTGGGTGGTTGCATGATCTCGTGTCGATACTGACCATATTGTCCGCAATAGATCTCAATCAATAAGCCTCTTCGAAGTGCGGCTAATCGTATACCGGGAACAAGGTGATCACAGGTGGCCGACGACAGTACGGCCAGCTTGACCGCATTCGGCTTATTTACGAGACGATCAATCGTGCGATTAATCTGGATAGCGCCCAGGTAATCGACAGCTTGATTGGCCAAATTAGCCAATTTACTGAAGGCGTCATCAGATTCAACATCTAACGAGTTCAGCTGCTGACTTAACGTATTTAGGCTCACTATTATTGCCCTCTATCGGGTAGAAGCTGTGGGCTGGGTTAAACATCGTTCGATTTCATCACCAGAAAGTTGTAAATAGGCTTGACTCCAACGCTCTGCACTTGGGATATCCAAGTGCGAATTGTCGCGTGTAAGATAACCCTGCGGTGTTGGAACATGCAGCGGTATACCTAATTTTTTGGCCAGGTATTCGACCTCTTTCATTGGTGTAAATGGCGATGGCACGATAGTCAGAAAAATACAGCGACCGTCTTGATCGATTGAGCGTATAAAATCCTGCGCGAGAATTAGGCCCTTATCAAATTCCATTTGTTGCTCTTCGCTTTTAAGAGCAGTTGGTGCCTTGAGCCAGTTCGGGTTTTTACCATATTGAATCCATCGGCCGGTCTCAATATTACGGTAGACAGCCGGAGAGTTTTTGCAAAGACCAGGAATCGCACCGCAGAGTACGCGGTGAGGTTTTTGCCAGCGCCGTTTAGCTTCATAACGACTGCGACTGTCTCCGCCTGCGAAGAGTTTGGCGACGGGTTCTGTAACGCGATTCTCGAAAAAACCGTCCAGGTTTATCACTATGACTTTTGCTTGTGGATTGACTTTTTCTAACAGAGGCTGCATGAACTTAACTGTTTCAGTGTGGCTGAATCCTAGAAGGTAATGAGAAATTCCACGTTGACTGAACCATTGGTCTACAGTGTCTGTGGAAAAGCCGTACTGCATGCGACTGCTACCGACCATTAGCACTTCTGCGTCGCTGGCAAAACTTACGGTTTCTGGTTCCAGCGGATACCACAGAGCACCGTGATCGTAGTCGCCGTAGGCAGTTGAATTACAGTAGGCAAAGTACCATCCGTCCTGATAGCCGTTAGCTGAACAGGCAAAAATTCCGTGATTGACGAGTTTGTAGCCATAGGCCATCAAAGCAACAACTACCAACGCCAACGCATAAACCAGTGGTTTACGGTTACGAGGTTCGGTATTCAGATCTGTTTGAGATGATGAGGGTTTTGGGTCGTTCTTTTGATGGCTCACTGAGGTTGGTTTCCGTTTTATGGGGTTGCATTTTTCTATTTATATTACATTTAGCACAGCACAAATACAGTCATTGTCACATTTTACGCGAACACCGGGATTATAAGCCCGTTGATTGCCTTTTATTACGTATATTTTAGCTTTGTATGATCGAATCCCAGCCTTCTGGTAGCCTATTTCGCTCCTGCAGAGAATAGGCTATGCTAGAAAAATAGACAAATTGGCGTATGAGGTTCAGCGGATGAAAAGATTGTTGTTAATATTTCTGCTGCTCAGCCTTGCGGGAATAGTACTTGTGGGTATTGTAGTTTCTCAGGTTCCAGAGGCCCGCTGGCGCGTGAAAGTTGTTGCCGATATGGCTATGGGCGATATCGACGGTGTTAGCTGGTCCCAGCTGATTTCCATGTTGAAACCGGGTAGTGAAGTCTTTCTGGAGCCTCTTGGTGAAACGAAAAATATTTATAGTGTGGTGCTTAATCCTCGTAACAGCACTGAAGACATTGACTCCGGTACCGAGATTTTCAGATCTAATTGTGTGACGTGCCATGGTGTCGATGGCAAAGGTAATTCAGGCCCGGCACTCTTCGATGCCGATTTCAAACATGGCCAAAGCGATTGGGCACTGCATCAAAATATCAGAAACGGCATCGCAGGCACCAATATGCCGCCAGCGGCACTTAACGAAATTGAAATCTGGCAGACAGTGGCCTACATACGCGATTTAAGTAACAGCGACGCAGTCAATGTGGCCCAGCCTGAAGTCGAATACTCTTCAGTGACAGCAGATCGATTGCTGAACTCCAGGCAAGAACCAGGTAACTGGCTGCATTATTCTGGTCACTACGATGGAACGCGTCATAGTCCTCTTGAGCAAATCAACCGGGATAATGCACAAGATTTGGGGATAAAGTGGATTCGTCAGTTCGAAGGCGATGAGCTGATAGTCGAAACCACACCAATAGTTAATGACGGGCTCATGTACGTCACGGAGCCGCCAAACAATGTACATGCCCTGGACCCTGAAACCGGACGTACAATTTGGGTTTATCGCCACAAGTTACCAAATGACGTCATCGTTTGTTGCGGTAAAGTAAATCGTGGGGTCGCGGTTATTGGCGATTTGGTATTTATGGGTACGGTAGATGCAAAACTGATTGCTCTGGATGCGAAAACGGGTAAGTTGGTATGGCAGACCAAGGTAGACGATTACAAGAAAGGAATATCTATCACGGCGGCACCACTAATTGCTGACAATAAATTGATCATAGGTGTGGGTGGTGGTGAATTCGGTATCCGCGGCTATCTTGACGCCTATGACCCGCTGACCGGTGAAAGGCTGTGGCGCTTCTATACGGTACCAGGTCCGGGTGAGCCAGGACATGACAGCTGGGCAGGAGAGTCGTGGAAAACGGGTGGAGCTCCAACCTGGCTTACGGGTTCATATGACCCTGAATTGAAATTGCTGTATTGGGGCGTCGGTAATCCTGGTCCTTTGTATCAATCGCACGCTCGAGAGGGCGACAATCTATATTCCTGTAGTGTCATCGCTTTGGATGTCGCGACAGGAGAGCTTGCCTGGCACTTTCAATTTACCCCAAATGATGAACGCGACTGGGATTCAAATCAAATACCGGTACTGATGGATGCCGATTGGAAAGGGCAACAACGATCACTGATTCTATGGCCAAACCGGAATGCATTCTATTATGTTCTGGATCGCGAGACTGGAGAGTTCTTACTCGCAACTCCTTTTGCCAAACAAAACTGGGCCAAAGGAATAACACCGGAAGGTCGTCCAATTCTTGAACCTGATACCCGCGTGAGCGTGGAAGGGGTGATTACCTGGCCCAGCTCAACTGGCGCTATGAACTGGCAGTCCCCGAGTTTGAGTGCTAGCACCGGGTATTTATATCTACCAGTTGTTGAGTTCGGTAGTTTAATGTTCAAGCAAGAAGACGTTGTTGAATATGAGAAGGGAAAACAATTTTATGGCAGTGGCCAACAATTCGTAAGTACCGATCAAACACTCTATTCAGCGGTGCGAGCACTAAATCCCTTAACCGGGGAGTTAATATGGGAAATGAAGAACCCTCCGAGAACGCGGTGGTGGAAGACCGGTGGTGTACTTTCAACAGCGGGAGGAATTGTGTTCGGCGGAGACTACAGGCGACTTTTTGTATTAGACGACCTGAATGGTCAGGTACTCTGGGAATTAGAAGTTGGTGGCCAGGTGAATTCGTCGCCAACAACCTATTTGGTCGACGGTGAGCAGCAACTGATGATGGCAGCTGGGCGGTCCTTATTTGCCATCGGACTTTCATCGAAGCGCCCGAATACCGAACTTGCCAAGCAAGACGAACAAGTGCATTGATGTAACTTATGAAAAGGCGATAGGGATGACAGCAGTCTATTTTGATTCTCCTCATAGCGACGAAGAACGCCGCGGGCGTATCTATCGAGGTGATATCTATGTGTACTCTCCAACACCTGCGACATTAGGTTTGTGCGCATTGGCAAATCGGCTCAGCGAAGAAGCTTTTGCACCGCATTCACCGGAAATTGCCCAGGATTTTTTTCCCGTAGAAGAGTACGCGGATATACTCAGCAAACTGAAACCGATGTTCATACATGATCCGGAAGCCAAAGAATGGATACGGAAAATATTCAAACAATTTGAATGTGAGCTAGAGCAAACATATTTTGACGTGCCGCGTCTGCGAACTTCCACTTCTGACGGGTATCTGACTAGTGGCATTGCCTACGCGTTTCATCCGCACCGTGACACCTGGTATTCAGCACCAAACTGTCAGATAAATTGGTGGATGCCAGTGAAGGCGCAGCAGGCAGGAAATGTAATGGCATTTCAGAATGCTTTTTTTGATTCTGTCGTGCCCAATACGTCGAGCAATTATGATTACTATCAATGGAATCGCGATAGCAGGCGAGATGCTGCCAAACATATTGGTAAAGATACGCGTGAACAACCGCGGGCAACTGTAGAGATCAATTGTAAAGACGACCTGAGAATTGTGGCCCCAGTGGGTGGCGTGATGTTATTTTCAGGCGCACATCTTCATTCTTCGGTAGAGAATGTAACCGGTAAAACACGTTTTAGTATTGACTTTCGCACGGTGAATGCCAAAGATGCAGACGCTAAACTAGGGGCACCAACTAGCGATTCGGCCTGTACAGGCACAACTTTACGTGATTATCTGCAAGGTGGTGATTTGTCGAAACTACCTGAATCCACGGTGGCGCTCCACGATAGCGGTGTGGGCGACGGTGATTTTGTTTATGACCCGAACGCGGGGTGATTAAACGTTTAAGCCAGCTGTACTGTCCGTTAACGAAATAGCCTGGAGGATTCGTCAAATTTTACTTGAAGGAAAAAAAGCACTAGTCACCGGTGCAAGTATGGGTATTGGGCGTGGAATTGCCACGGCCTTGGCCAATGCCGGTTGCAAGCTAACATTGGCCAGCCGCAGTATTACTGCTTTGGAAGAATTCGCAGTAGAACTTAATCGGAAAAAATTGGGATCAGCCAAAGCTCAAATGTTGGACCTGAACAAAGTTGATCGCATGGAAGACGCAGTGAGTGAAATCGGTCCGGTGGATATTCTGGTGAACTGTGGTGGCCTATATGATTCTGGCACCATGAGTTCAGCGGCTCGTGACGGTTTGGAAAATTTAATGCGCTGTAACGTACTGGGCCCTTATGAACTCACGCGATGTCTGTTACCAGGCATCATCGCCAATCGCGGTCAAATTGTGTTTATTAACTCAAGCGTAGTAAACAACATTGGGCCTCTCACCGGACAGTTTGCCGCTACCGCTCAAGCACTGCGAGCGATTACCGACAGTCTTCGAGCAGAAGTCAATCCACTGGGAGTCAGGGTACTGAGTGTATTTCCAGGCCGAACAGCGACACCACGGCAGCAGCAAATCTTTGCCAAAGAAGGTCGTGAGTACAGCCCGGAACGGTTGCTGCAACCAAAGGATATCGCAGAAGTTGTTGTTAGTAATTTGCGTCTGCCTGCAACTGCAGAAGTTACAGAGTTGTGGATTCGTCCCGCGAGAAATTTTTAGTCGCAAATTAACAACTGAACCCGACCTAGTCTGTGCTGCTCTTCACCTTAAATTTAGAACCCATTTTCGCTTTGATTACGTTCAAGACGTATGATTCGGCGCCAGGCGGCTTTTTCGACAGCAGCCATAAAGAGACTACCAGCACGGTGTAAACCGCTGCGCCCAATACGATCACGGCAAGGAGCTGGATAAAACCAGGCTCACCGCCACTGGTATCAAAGAACCTGGTGCTGACGGTATTTACAGAAAAATACATCAGTGCGGCAGAAATTACCGGACGCCACAGTTGGGAGAGGAATCTTGTCGGTGCAAGTGAAATCGTCTTGAACATCACCGCGTAGTTAATTGGAAGTAGTACCAGTGCCACACCAAGATAACTCCATGCTGCACCCAATACGCCATAAGATAAGATCGCAGGTACCGCAACAGCGAGTAACACAACAAGATGTAGCAAGTGCAACCATGTCAGTATTTTCGGTTTACCAAGAGCGATATACACTGACGCGACATTGGTTTGCAGCGCAGCCAGCACCCCATAGAAACTCAGAATTGAAATTAATTGGGTAGCATCTACCCATTTATCACCAAGCAAAATTGGAACGAGCAATCGAGCGCAGGCTGCGATACCTACGCCCGCCGGAATGATCACTAGTGCGATCAATCCGATGACACTCAAGTAGCCTCTGCGCATAGCCTCTAAGTCGCCAGCTAATTTAGAATAGGCTGAAAACACAACGCGATTAATTGGAGCAACTAATTCTGTTGAAGGGAGATTTGACAATTCGTAACTTATTGAGAAAAGTCCTAATGCCCGTGCACCCGAAACTTTACCGATAATCAGATCGGCGCCACGCATTCTAAAGGCGTAGAAAATATTGCTGAAAAACAGCCACTTGGAAAAGTGCATTAATTCCGATCGGGCGCTCAAATCGAAACGTGGACGATAGCTAGACATCACGTAGCTCAACACCAAGCCTGTAATTTTGGCCGTTAACATGCCGACAATAAGTGCCCAGTAATTTTGCCAATAAAAAGCCAATGGAATAGTGACGCTAAATGCGGCCACCTTCTTAATAAGCCTAAAACGGAACTCTTTATCGAACTCCATGTTCTTGCGAAAATCTACCACACCGATGTTTTCGAATCCGGTAATCACAAGTCCAACCGCCAGGATGACGATCAAATTCGTGACCCTTGGTTCTTCGTAATACAAAGAGGCTGGGTAGGCAATAGCGAGTAATATGAGTGCCGATATTAAATGAAAGATTAGTGTAAACGACCAAGCTGTGTCGTAATGTTTGCGTTCGGCCGTTTGCTTCTGGATGAGAACAACGTCGAAACTGAAGGAAGAAAAAATATCCATAATCGCAATGAATACCATTGCCATCGCCACCAGACCAAAATCTTGAGGGGATAAAAGGCGCACCAGTATTAGCGTACTGATCAAGCCCAGACTCTGCATGACAAGCTTTAACAACATCATCCAGCCAATACCGCGAGCAGTTTTGCCAGCTAGTTCGCCACCACCACTAGCCCGCGTCTGTTCTTTCGAGTCAGCCACGCGAACTCAATCGTTTCACTACACCAGCGTCTTCAAGCGCCATCGCAGCAGAATAGATTTCGTCGAAACTCAATTTACTTCGATCGGCCATAGCCAGTAGATCGTGCTCGCCATCTGCCAGGTTTAGAACCCAGAGCATAGCCATCTCCCAATTTCCGACCTTGCTACCACCTTTATCCCCATACAGACCGCGTTTTCCCAACTGTGGTTCACCGTGTGGGAATAAATTGAGTAAGCGCACGTTACGATCGAGAACGTGGACAATATCTTCGCAAACTGTAATCGACTCGAGAATCTGATTCGCTGATATGAAGTCAAGATTATCGGCCGAACTATGATACTCGGCATATTGGCCATGTGCAGAACGGGATAGACGACCGGTAGGAATATTTATGCCAGGTGAGTTGAACTGCCTTTCTTCGTAACCATAAGGAGAAAAGTCTTCCAATCGACAATTTAACCCTCGATCGTGAAGTACTCGCTCAACTGCGCGATCGATTAATGCTTCGCCGTGGCGGCTTTTTTTGTATCGGAAGTCGCCCGAATCGCCTAATAGAACCGGGACTAGTCCCATTGTAATATTCTTCAGGTGAGCCTGATTCTCAGCCAACCACGAGATTGAACCAATAGTTCCAGGGCCAAATATAATGCGATAGCTGAAATTCGGTTGTTGCTTGCTGAGTACCTGAGCAAGGGCTGTGCAACAGATCAGCCCTGAAAGGTTGTCGTTGGCCAAAGAAGGATGACAACAATGCGAATAGATAACAATTTCCGACTGACTTTTACCCTGGACAAAATATTCAGCCAGACTGAGGCTGCCATCTTTAAATTGTGTGTCGACAAAAACTTCATAGACACCCTCTTTAAGCGCCGATCTTTGTTTGTGCGTTAGGCAAAACCCCCAGTCCGATTTGTAATAGCTGGTTCGGTAAGGAATCCAATCCGGGTGTTCAGGAATTGAATTTAGGTGCTGATCAAGTTCTTCCAAGCTGAATTGACCGTGTGCCGGTGCGCTGTAATTAACCAAATGAAGGTTGTGTTGCTGAAAGTCGATGATTTTTCGGCCTTCAGGATCTTTCACCCAGGCATCTCGTACCACCCATTCTTGCGGGACAGTCCAGTCAAATACTGCTTTACCGCTGGGAATTTCGGAAATCGACAGGTCCAGGTATTCGGAGAGAATCGTTAGAGTTTCTCTAACACCCTCACCGGTAATGCTGCGACAGATTGGATAGAGTCGCTCAGCAAGTTGATCGATATCGGCAACACAAAGTAGTGGCTTGAGATTTTTCACTAGTCTAGATAATTCAATTACTAGTCAACACGAAAGTCTGGATAATTTGCATCTCGATCTACAATAATTCTTTGCGCAGTTGGCCAGCTGATATTAAAGGCCGGGTCGTTCCAGCGAACACCCGTTTCATATTCTGGTGTGTAAAATTCTGGCATCAGGTAGTAAATAAGAGTGTTGTCTTCAAGTGTTTGGTAGCCTAATGCTACGCCTGCTGGGACGTAGAGTGCGCGGTGGCTTTCGGCTTCTACGGTAAAAGATTCATGTTTCTTAAAATGACTGGAACCTTTCCTCAAGTCCAGGATTACAAAATACGTTGATCCCTGAATAGCCCTGACGAGGCGTGTTTGGGGGAAACTCTCACTATGGAGATGCATACCACGCAATGTTCCCGCCTTATGGTTAAACGAAATACTTCCCTGCACCATTCTTTCGCTAAGACCATGCTCAGCGAATTCGCGGGCGCACCAAGTGCGCGCAAAATAACCTCTGTGATCAACGTGTGGTTCCACGTCGATCATATAGGCTCCAGGAAGTGATGTTTCTCTAAATTTCACAATGCGCCCCGTGCCTTATTGAGCACACAATCGAACTTCTGGAATTGGAACAACGCACTGGCCACCCCATTCTCGAATGTATTCTAGTTGCTGCGTAATTTCTTTTTCAAGATTCCAGGGCAGAATCAGAATAAAATCGGGCTTTGTTTCTCTAATGCGATCAGGGTGAAAAATTGGAATTCTGCTGCCGGGCGTATATCGGCCATTCTTGTGGGGCGATAAATCAACCGTATACTCAATTAGATCTGTGCCAATTCCGCAGTAGTTTAGCAAAGTGTTTCCCTTACCTGGCGCGCCATAGGCGGCTACACTTTTTCCCTGGTCATGAGCTTTTATAAGAAATTCCAGTAATCGTCTCTTGCTGTTCCTTACTTGTGCCGCAAAGAGTTGATAAACCTCCGGTTCAAACAGGCCATATTCTTGTTCAAGTTCTAGCATGGCACCGACGTTTGCTGAAATTTCCCTCGGTCCATCCTGATGTTGTGCGAAAATTCTAATTGATCCCCCATGAGTGGGAAGCACCTCGACGTCGAACACATCCAGGCCATGTTTTGCAAACGTGTTAACGACGACGAAAAATGCCAGGTAAGAAAAATGTTCGTGATAAATAGTGTCATACTGATTGTTTTTCATCAGTTGCAGCAGATGAGGAAACTCCATAGTAATTACGCCATCGGGTTTCAACAAAAGTTTCATACCTCCAATGAAATCGTTTAACTTTGGCACGTGTGCCAAAACATTGTTTCCTAAAATCAAATCGGCCAGACCGTATTTCTTTGCCAGCAAATTTGCAGATTCGGTCCCGAAAAAAACAACTTCGGTTGGAATGTTTTTGGCTATGGCGGCCTCTGCTACGTTCGCTGCAGGCTCGACTCCTGTGCAGGGAATATGTTTGCTTACGAAATGTTGCAACAAGTAGCCGTCATTGCTGGCGATCTCATACACCTGACTTTCACTGCCAAGTCCAAATCGATCAACTGCCATATCTACGTAACGGCCTGCGTGCTCTACCCAGCTAGTCGAATATGAAGAGAAGTAAGCGTAATCGGAAAAAATCTCATCCGGAGAAACATACTCATCTAATTGAACTAACATGCATGAGTCGCATAAATAAGCATGCAACGGATAATAAACTTCATGTAGGTTCACGTTTTCAGGCTCAACGTGATTTTGGCACGGTGGAGTCATGCCAAGATTAACAAAGCTACTACTTACTTCGGCCTCACAGGCTCTGCACGAAAACGTATGTCCTTTTTCCAAAGTTTTTGCATTGTAGCGTTCCATAAATGGTCCTCAAGCAGCAGGGTTTCTTTGTACAAAAAAACTTTTAACGGCTTGCGTGATATCACCCCACAGTTCGCGCCGTGCAAAGCGTATTCGTTTGAACAAGTAGCGGTACAGTTTCATTTTTTCTCGTTTTTCGATTTTAGTTCTTATGACGGCATTGAAAAATCCGCGAAACTGTTTCATATGCTGAAACAACATACGGCTCTTTAACTCAGGATCAATATAGCGTTGCTGATCTGTCTCGGATACCAAGCTTGAAGAAGTATCTTCACTCATACGTCGAATAAATAAATATTCTGGCAGTTGGACAACTTTGCCAAGCAATACAATTTCTGCCATGAGACAAATATCAGAAGCAAAGTATTGCTGATTGAGCATGGTGCCTCTAAGCTGCTTGGTTCTCATAACGCCATTCATCATGTTATTCAGATTTATTTCTTCGCAAAACCTGATAAATCTCTCACTCGGCGAACTCTGGAGAAGTTCCAGTTGCCTATCGATATACTGTTTCTCGCCATTCTCATTCAAATAGGCCGTCCTTGAATAGCATAGCGAGACTTCTTTATTTTCTGCGAGAACATTGATGCAGGTTTCCAAAAGTTCGGGTAGACAAAGATCGGAAGCGGAATTCCACTTAAAATATTCTCCAGTTGCAGCTTCAATGGCAAGGTTGTAATTTCTTGGGGCGCCAATGTTCTTGGAATTACGAATATATTTGAAGCGCGAGTCTTCAGCTACGATTTTACGGCAAATGCTCTCAGTGTTATCCGTTGAAGCATTGTCGCAAATCAAAACTTCAAAATTTTGCTCGCTTTGAATTTTAATTGATGCAATAGTTTCCTCAATCCATGGATCACCGTTATAGATCGGGATGCCAATTGTAATTAAGGGGATGTCCTGCATTGTTCCTCGTCTTTCAGTTTTTGCCAGCAGCCGATCGAATTCTGTGGAATACCATATTTAGGGATAATTTTAAATATGGTAATTGCTATTTATTTGTACTGTTTATAGTAACTAATTAACCAAAGACTTGAAACCCTTTGATGTTTGATGGAAAATCTCGTCTCGTTCACTGGTTGGAGCCAGCAATGAAAGACAAAGGACCTAGATTTCTACCCGGTGAAAAGGTAACGATTGTTAGTCGTGACGAAATGCTAGCGACACTGGATGCTCAAGGAACCATCGGTGGTATGCCATTGATGCCTCAAATGTTGGAAATGGCGGGTTCTGAGCAACAAATATATAAACGTGCCGATAAAAGTTGCGATACCGTTGACGGCAACGGCGGGCGCAAACTCGAAAATACAGTTCATTTGCTAGGGACGCGTTGCAACGGTCTTGTTTATGGAGGCTGTGAGGCAAGGTGTCTTTTGTTTTGGCATGAAAGTTGGCTGCGAAGAACGAAGTCACAGCAACCCGTCTTATTACAAGACTTGGACTTGGAGGCGGCTTTCGACCTCGTGAACCGGGGCACGGTAGTTAATCAGTCAGACTCGCAAGAACCTGTCTATCGCTGTCAGGCCACCGAAGTACTGAACTATAGTAAGCCACTCAGTGGCAACAATATGGCGCAGTACTGGAATGACTGGCGTTACAATGACGTAAAATTGCGAAGTCTGGTCCGCGCCGGTTGTTTTTCGTTATTCCAAAAATCTTTAAAACTGGGTGCATACAGGTTTCAGCTATATTTGTTTAATCACTGGCAGAAAATTTGGGGGCGTCCGCCGTTTCCTAATCGGTCAGGAAATTTGGATAAAACACCAAATGTAACTATAGATTTGCAACCGGGGGAGTCTGTACGGGTAAAAAGTTACGACGAGATAATAAAGACTCTGGATAAAAGTAATAAGAATCGCGGGTTGTATTTTGACGCGGAAATGGTGAGATATTGCGGTCAAGAGTTCCGGGTCCAGCAAAGATTAAGTAAGATCATTAACGAAAAAAGTGGCGTAATGATAAAATTTGGAGATCCCAGCATAGTACTTGCCAATGTTTACTGTCGTTCAAAAGTGAGTGCCGGGCGACTGTTTTGTCCTCGAAGCATTCATCACTATTGGCGTGAAATTTGGTTAGAACGTACAGAGAATAGTACTGAATTCCCGTAAACGTCGCTAAGTTTAAGCTCGTGTAAGAACAACTCCCCGTCATTGCGAACCCGCGAAGCGGGTGTGGCAATCTCCGTCAGGTTTCTACAGATTCAATCAGTTAGGCCGCAGTGTTAAGAGATTGCCGCGCCCTTCGGGCTCGCCATGACGTAGCTCTTTAGGGCTCGCCATGACGCAACCCCTTACCCCGTCATTGCGAACCCGCGCAGCGGGTGTGGCAATCTCCATCCGGTTTCGGATAAGTGCGCCAGGCACTGGTACTGGCTGAATTTCCTGCCCAAACGCTTTGAACGCGAACGTACCAGACATGGCAACTGTTGTCCTAATTTTAGTAAAGTATTTAAATTCAATGATTTGCGACTATTTATTAGCCGATGTATTTGATTTTACACAACCTCATAATTGCCGGTTTTTGTTTGAGCGGCAGCCGGCCTTCGATCTTGGAGAAGCGAAATTTAAGATTAGGAACTTAAACGGTCGTTGAGATAGCGACGCACCGGATTTTCCAGGAAATAGAATGAGACTAAACCCAAGGCAAGGGCGCCCGCCAATAACACCACGGAATGACCGTAAAAAGTTAGCCAGTCTAATTTGTAAACTTGGTAGAACGGTTGTTGCCAAAGGTAGATGGAATACGACCAGATTCCCAAGAGTTAAAGTGGCTTGAACGAAAAGAAACGAATTAACCAACAAGGCATTTGTTCCACGTGGTTTACGGCAAACGCAAAAGCCACCGGGGCCAGCGTCCAGTTTGCAAGCCAGGAAGCATATTCGCTGTAACAAAAAATGCCGCCTGCCAACGCAAGCGCCGGCATCCAGGATTTCACATACGGTGCGAATTTTTCTTTAATCAAGAAATACCCGGCCGACAACATGATGTGTGCTGCCGCCGACTCGGTTCGCAAGGCAAGTGCGTCACTCGAAAGTTCGGGGTAGCGAACGAATACGTATCGTATGACCATCGACGCAAACGCCAATGCGAAAAGAACAAAATACTCTCGAGAACGAAGTGCGACAATTAGCGTAATCAGACTTAGTATAATGTAACTGTGCTCTTCGACGTTCAGTGACCACAAGTGAGATATCGGTAAGTCGGTATGCCAAATTATTGGCGTAGAAGGCAAATAGCTTCGGAGAAAGAAGAGTGTGTAGAGGTAGTTGCTCGATTCTGCTGATCGTGCGAGTACCCAACCTGCAGCATACACAATGGTGACGTAGGTCACGAAGACGGGGAAAATACGACTTATTCGTCTTTGGTAAAACGTTTTTAACGGTGTGCGCTTCACAAAGAGAATGTTCGACATCAACAATCCGGAGAGCACAAAGAAAAAATCTACACCCATTCGACCGAGCAGTACTCGCTCATACGGAAAATAGTTGGCCAAGATACCAAAGTGAGACAGCAAGACGATAGCGATAGCAATGCCGCGCCAGCCGTCCAGTGCGCTCACACGAGTAGCGCCTGTACGGCCATAGTTCCCGGCTCCTGCAATCCATTTATTTAGACGTGCCATTTATTCGGACTTATTGCGTATGGGTAAATGCGAGAGTAGTTGCGCGGTGGCGTAAGGTTAAATAATCGATGTTTTTACGGGTTTTACTATCCAGCGCGTTGAAGCTGGCCCCGCATGCTTTGTGGTCCGTATTGTCTGCTGTGGTTGTGAGTACCTAAATAAAAGATATTGCCTTTAAGGCTCCAGCGCGCCGGATCCGGAGCCAGTCCATCGTTCATGTCGATGTCTTCGGCCAACGCCACTATTTTTTCATATTCTTCGATGGTTAGTTTTCGTCTTTTTTCTAAATCAGCACGAGGATCCAATGCCTGGGCGTAATCCATTGCACCTTCGACTACTCGTGCCAACATGAAAGAGGCCCCACAGCCGCTTCCGTAGGAAAAAATACTAATGTTGCGATTTTCCAGTTCACGATTGTTTTGTGAAACAAAATCAATCATTGATAGAAACAAAGATCCGGTATAAATATTTCCGACTTGCGCGTTAATTGACAGCCAGGGAGCTGTGAGCTCACCGTAAGACTTGGTGAACATTTCTTTATCGGTAATGTCTTTCAAATCGAGTTTTCGATCGATGTGTTGTTCAAGAAAACAGGTGTGCGCTTTACGCGCCATTTTTACAAACGGCACATGATAGAAACAAGCCGCGAGATTTTCGGGTTTAAAAAGTGACAGGTCTTCACTAACGCTTTGCGCATCTTTTAACGAGTGCGCCAGTGCTTCAAGGTAACATTCGATAGAGTAGTGACCATCGGCAAACGCGTATTTGGAATACAGTGGTCGCCAAAAATCCATAACCTGAGACGAGTAGTCGCCGACGCACTGCATGTCGAGTTCAAAGAGTCGTGGATTTTCACTCACAACCATCGCCACTGCGCCAGCGCCTTGCGTTGGTTCGCCTGGCGTATTAATACCGTAACGTGCGATATCGGATGCAATGATGAGTGCTTTGCGACCTCGCGCCCTACCCGATGAAATCCAGTCGGCTGCGCTGGTAAGAGCAGCAGTTGCGCCGTAGCACGCGTGTTTGGTTTCAAACTGCCGACAGTTTGATGGAAGACCTAACAGTTCGTGAACGTAGGCGGTGGCTGGCTTACTGTGGTCAATGCCGGTTTCAGTACCGATGATCAGAGTGCCAATTTCAGAAGGGTCGATGTCAAAAGCTTCAAGTGCTTTACGCCCGGCAAGTGCCGCCATGCTAACGGTGTCTTCACACGGCGTAGCAACCGACATTTGTTTTTGACCAATGCCTACTATGAATTTTGCAGGGTCAACTCCTCGAGCTGTAGCCAAATCGACCATGTTGATATAGCACTGGGCTCCGCTGAAGCCCATGGCGTCTATTCCAACCCTAATGTTTGAATTCGTCAGTCTGTCGGCCGTCATTTACCGCATCCTTTTGTAACTGTGTAGATCCCCAGCGACAGCTACAGTGCGAGAAATACGCCCAAAAATCAAAAATTTATGCGCCTTTGAAAAGTGCCATAATTGGCCACATTTGGGCATATGTGATCATGATTGGGTCGGTGTTTTTTATTTATAAAACTTTAATAAAAACAACTAGATATCTATGTTGGAGGCCAGTAGGGCATTCTTTTCAATGAATTCACGTCGTGGTTCAACGTGGTCGCCCATAAGTGTGGTGAATATTTCATCAGCCGATACTACGTCGTCAATGCGCACTTGCATGAGTCGGCGATTCTCCGGATTAACCGTTGTTTCCCACAATTGGTCGGGGTTCATTTCGCCAAGACCTTTGTAACGTGAAATAGCTTGGCCACGTTTTGACTCCGCCATGAGCCAGTCCATAGCGTCGCGGAAGTTGTCGATGGCCAAACTTTTATCGCCCCGTTCAACCCGGGCATTGGCGCCGATCAAATCGGTTAGGTCACGACCAAGATCCACTATGCTCGCGTAGTCTTTCGACTCGAAGAATTCTTTTGAGATGCGACGCGAATTTGAGACACCGTGGTAGCGACGCGAAAACTCGATGACGAATCCGTCATTGTTTTCTCGTGGTACCAGGTTCGCCGAATAACGTGCAGAACTATCGTCGCTACCGTCGAGCGATTCGATAAGCTCGTTAAGCCAAGTGATCATGCGCTCGTGATCACCGAGCAGTTCCTGAGTAACTGCTGGAGAATAAATTAGTCGACGTAACAGTTGTTCGTCGTAGCGACGGGTAAGCCTTGCAATTAAACTTTGAATACGCACAAACTTACGACACAACTTCTCTAACTGTTCGCCTTGCAACGCTGGCGCGCTGTCGTTAACAAACAACGCGGCATTGTCGAGCGCCAAATTCAACAGGTAGTCGTTAAGCTCGTCGTCGTCTTTTACGTAGTGCTCTTGCTTGCCTTTCTTTACCTTGTAAAGCGGTGGCTGCGCAATATAAATGTGGCCTCGCTCTATTAACGCAGGCATTTGGCGATAGAAGAACGTAAGCAGCAAAGTTCGAATATGAGAACCGTCAACGTCGGCATCGGTCATGATAATGATTTTGTGGTAACGCAATTTATCGGGATTGAAATCGTCTCGACCAATACCACAACCTAACGCGGTAATGAGTGTGCCCACTTCCACCGACGACAACATTTTGTCGAAACGTGCTTTTTCAACGTTAAGAATTTTTCCTTTAAGCGGCAAGATTGCTTGGGTACGACGGTCGCGGCCTTGCTTGGCAGAACCGCCAGCGGAGTCACCCTCAACCAAAAATATTTCGGACTTGGCCGGATCCTTTTCCTGACAGTCGGCAAGCTTTCCAGGTAAGCCTGCGATATCGAGTGCTCCTTTGCGTCGCGTCATCTCGCGAGCTTTGCGCGCCGCGTCTCGCGCTCGATAAGCGTCGATGATTTTACCCACAACCGCTTTAGCTTCGCCTGGGTTTTCCAATAGAAAATCGGTGAGTAATTCGCCCATGGCCGATTCGACAATTCCTTTAACTTCTGAAGAAACCAATTTCTCTTTTGTTTGAGACGAAAATTTGGGGTCAGGGACTTTAACCGACAACACGGCCGTAAGTCCTTCGCGTGCGTCGTCACCGCTCATGCTGATCTTTTCTTTTTTTGTTGTCCCCTGTGCTTCCATGTAGTGGTTCAGGGTACGGGTCAGGGCGCTGCGAAAGCCAGATAAGTGAGTGCCACCATCTCGCTGTGGAATGTTGTTTGTGTAGCAGAACATGTTTTCCTGATAGGCGTCGTTCCATTGCATGGCTACTTCCACCACAACGTCATCTTTCTCAGTGATAAAATGGAATACGCTAGGGTGTACCGGTGTCTTGTTGCGGTTCAAATGTTCCACAAAAGCCCGAATTCCTCCTTCATATTCAAAGACTTCCTTTAAATCTTCGCGTTCGTCAATAAGCTCAATACAGACTCCGGAATTTAAGAACGAAAGTTCTCGTAGCCGTTTTGCAAGAATTTCGTAATGAAATTCAATATTCGTAAAGGTCTTGTCGCTAGGCTTAAATCGAATGGTGGTTCCGGTTGTTGTCGCGTCACCTGTTTCTTTCAGCGACTCCTCTGGTTCACCGTGCTTGTATACCTGCTGATAAAGCTTGCCGTTACGTCGTATAGTAAGTTCCAGGCGTTCAGAGAGCGCGTTAACTACCGAAACACCCACGCCGTGCAATCCGCCGGATACTTTGTAGGAATCGTCATCAAACTTACCGCCAGCGTGCAGTATGGTCATGATGACCTCAGCTGCTGAGCGGTTCTCGGTAGGGTGGTTGCCAACCGGAATACCACGACCGTCATCGCTTACACTCACAGACTCGTCAGCGTGAATAGTGACCGTTACTTTAGAACAATGACCGGCAAGCGCTTCGTCGATGGAATTATCAACCACCTCGAACACCATATGGTGTAACCCGGTGCCGTCATCGGTATCTCCGATGTACATTCCTGGTCGCTTTCGCACCGCATCAAGACCCTCGAGGACTTTGATATTACTCGCGCCGTAATGACTGTCATCGGTCATAGAATCACCCTATAAAGTAAGCCTGAGATTATACCACTTTTTGAGCCTTGCCATGCTTCACTTAAAACACGTAAAGCCTACGAATTTAAAGCTAATTCCGAGATTTAGGCAGCCACAAATAGCCCCTTTTTATTTGCTTCTGATGCACTTGAGTAGCAATTGGTTAACGGTCAATTTGGGCTACAACAGGCTCTGGTGCTCTCTCAGACCGGGTAGCAATAATGTGACGATGTTCCACGTGGAACACCCTACTAAAGCTGACTTGAGGGAAAGGTTTGTATTGAAGCCTAATAAATGGCAAGTCCCAGGTCCAGGCCAACCATTAAAAAGTGCCTGTCCTCTAATACCTTCTAATACCTTTCCATCGGTACATTATGTTTTTAATGTTCCACGTGGAACACTCTTCAAAAAGTTCAATTGGGAAAAGTTTCAAATAAGCTTTTGAGAGTGCCTGTCCACTGAAGCTTGAGAGTGCCTGTCCACTGATACCTGATACGCGAGAGTGCCTGTCCACTGATACCCCGAGAGTGCCTGTCCACTGATACCGAACTGATACCCCGAGAGTGCCTGTCCACTGATACCCCACTGATACCCACTGATTCATTCGCTTTCTTCAGGAGAAACCTTGCCATGTTCCACGTGAAACACTGCAGAATTCTCGTGAGAGCCCACTACCTCCTGTTCCAGCGCTGTTATGAACCGTTGGGCGGGGATAGACCGCGCGTACTCTAACAGTCGCGCCAGGCTGTGCCTGTCCAGCTCTGCAGCCGGATCATCTATTAGCAAAACAGCCGGTTTCCCACGTTCTTGCTCGAACAAAGCTAATTGAGCCAGTATCAGCCCCGCCGCAATAAGCTTCTGTTGACCTCGTGAAACTCGGGCTTTTGCTAGACGATCATCAAACCGTACGCGTATATCAGCCCGGTGGGGCCCAGCATGCGTACGGGCCAGTTTATGGTCTCGTTGATAATTGGCCGCCATGGCCTCAGCCAACGACACTTCTTCAGGCCAGCCCCGATTGAACACACATTCAAGAGATGCATCAAACAAAGCGAGGCCGGCGGTGTTTAGAAAGGGCGTCAGTTTTTGCAAATAGCTAATCCGTTGTTCGTTGACTGCTTCTCCAGCCGCTATCAGCGTATCGTTCCATAACGCTATTTGATCGGCGGGTAGTTGATCTCTAAGCCCGGCATTGCGCTGATCTAGCGCTTTTTTATATCGGCGCCATGTTGCGTAAAACAGTTGTTCCACGTGGAACACACCCCAGTCGAGGTAGCTTCGTCTTTGTGCTGGCCCTTCTTCAATGAGTTTATGAATCCCGGGTTCAATAACTTGAACAGGTAGTCTTGAAACAAGACTGGAGCGACTGTGCGCTCGTGAACCGTCGATCTTTACAGTAACGCCACCTTTACCGACCTGTATACCCAATTGGCCATCTGGTTCAGTTAGTTTGGCAAACAGGATGAAATCGTCTGTCTTATCCTGAACCAGGCCACGTGCTGGCGTTCCACGAAAAGAACGTCCGTGACCAAGAAAGAACAGGGTTTCGAGAAGGGTGGTTTTGCCAGACGCATTACGCCCGATAATGAGGTTTTCTGTGGGGCTGCAGTTCAGCTGCGCCAAATCGACGCAGCGGAACCGCTCAATATTAAGCTGAGTAACCGCCATGAGACGGGTGCCTGTCTAAGCCTGTATCTATAGCCGCATGGGCATGACGACGTAGGTGCACTCTGTTTTCTTCGGATCTTTAACGATGCAACTGCTGTTAGCATCAGTTACCTGAATTTCGACATCATCGTTGTCGATAGCACCAAGAGCGTCAAGCAAGTAGTTAACGTTAAAGCCAATCTCCATTTCAGGCCCGATATAATCCACCGTCACTTCTTCTTCAGCTTCTTCTTGTTCTGGGTTATGTGCTTGAATTATAATGACATTCTCTTTAACATTAAGACGAATACCGCGGTATTTCTCGTTAGATAGAATAGCTGTACGTTGTAACGACTGACATAATGTTGTGCGCTCTGTTTTAATTACAGAATCCGATTTATTTGGTATTACACGTTTGTAATCAGGAAAACGACCATCAATGAGTTTCGAAGTAAAACGGGTATTGTCAAACTCCGCGCGCATGTGATTGTCACCAATGGTCAAACGAATAGGTCCTTCAGCCAACATTCTGAATAACTCCAAAACACCTTTACGCGGGACAATCACTTGCTTGTCTGCGTTACCTCCGTGATCGAGATCGACGTCGCACATTGCCAAACGATGACCATCAGTAGCAACAGCCCGAATTCGCTTACCGCCTAACTCAAGCAACAAACCATTCAGGTAGTAACGCACGTCCTGATTAGCCATAGCGAATTGAGTTTTCTCCAACAGCTTGCGCAAATCGCTTTGTGCAATCTCGATAGTTTGCTGTCCACCAATGCCTTCAACAATTGGAAACTCATCGGCCGGCAATGTTGAAAGTGTAAAACGGCTTTTACCGCTTCGAACAATAACTCGCTCACCTGACAGACTTACCGTGATTTTGGCGCCGTCGGGTAGTGCCTTACAGATATCCAAAAACTTACGACCAGGAACAGTAATGTCACCTTCCTTGTCAACAGTCACTTCACATTCAGCCATGAGTTCTACTTCAAGGTCAGAGGCTACAACTGACAGTTTGTCTTTGGTAACTGATAAGAAAAAGTTTGCAAGTACTGGCATCGTTTGGCGACGCTCAACAACCCCAACAACGGTTTGTAAAGGTTTTAACAAAACTTCTCTTGGTACAGTGAACTTCATGTTTGTGCCTTTCCTGTTTAATTTTTAATATACTTTATTACTATTATTAGGGAAGCTCTAAATCCTTAATAACTCTGATTACTACTTTGCTATCAGGCATTTAACACCTGTTTTTAGCTGTTCTTAGCGTAGTATTACCGCGGTATTGCCTGGGGATAACCAGTGCTTAAAAACTCATTAAATCTTAAACACACGTTATCCACATCATCCTGTTAGCTTTCTCAACAGGATCTTATAATCTTCTCTAATACGACTGTCAGTCTCACGAAGTTCAGCTACTTTACGACATGCGTGAATCACAGTGGTGTGGTCACGGCCACCAAATGCATCACCAATTTCAGGCAAGCTGTGATTAGTTAATTCTTTCGATAACGACATGGCCACTTGTCGAGGACGAGTAATTGAACGACTGCGGCGCTTCGACAAAAGGTCAGCAACGCGAATCTTGTAGTATTCAGCAACCGTACGTTTGATGTTGTCGATGGTGACCAGTTTGTCTTGTAAAGCCATTAAGTCGCGAAGTACTTCTTTAGTAAACTCAACAGTGATCGGTCGACCGGTAAAACGGGCGTTAGCAATAACGCGACGTAAACCTCCTTCGAGTTCTCGTACGTTTGAACGAATAAGTTTAGCCATAAAAAAGGCTACGTCGTCAGGTAGCTCAACGTCGACTTGTGCCGCTTTGCTGCACAAAATTGCAACAGACGTTTCAAGCTCTGGTGGTTCAACAGCTACCGTCAGACCCCAGCCAAAACGAGATTTCAAACGTTCTTCGAGACCGTTGACTTCTTTGGGATACCGATCGGAGGTCAATATGACTTGCTGGTCACCCTCAAGCAACGCGTTGAACGTGTGAAAAAACTCTTCCTGGCTGCGTTCTTTACCGGCGAAAAATTGAATATCGTCGATAAGAAGGGCGTCAAGAGAGCGGTACGATCGTTTGAATTCATTAATGGTGTTATGTTGCAGTGCACGAACCATGTCGCCCACGAAACGTTCTGAGTGAACATAAGCGACCTTTGCTGAGTTGTTGCGTCGCACAATCATGTTGCCAACACTTTGCATCAGATGGGTTTTACCAAGGCCCACACCACCGTAAACGAACAGTGGATTGTATGTTTTTCCAGGATTTTCACCAACTTGCAACGCGGCTGCCTTGGCAAACTGATTGCTCTTACCTTCAACAAACGTGTCGAATGTGAAGCCAGCGTTGAGTTTGGAGCCAATACGGGGCTCCAGGGTGGTTAGATTCAGTGATCGGGTGTTGGTCGGTACAGGTTCCGCTTCTTGGCGGCTCCCTACTTGAATGACGACCTTGTCAAGCGCGTTTTCTGACAGTTCCGCAGCGGTTTTTGCAATTTGGCCTTTGAAATTGTCGTTGAGCCAATCAACTACGTAGTCGTTGGGCGCAAAAAGGCGCAGCACGCCGTTTTCTTCGACGGCCTGTAAAGGACGAATCCAGGTATTAAACTGCTGCTCAGATAACTCAGTTTCGAGTTCTTTTACACAACGTTTCCAGAGTGAGGCCGACAACCGCGTCTCCCGGTTAAAATCTTCGGGTTATTTTTCCACCAAGGGGGGAGAATCGAGAGTCTAACCGTTGTTTGGGGGTTTATCCACAGGCAAATGATTCCATTGGCCTATTGACACCCGTAACGTGTGTGAGTAATCTTCTTCGGCTCGAAGCGGTGATGGTGCCGCAAAGCAATATTTTCTATTTGGCAGTCCTATGAAACGTACATTTCAACCTAGTAATCTCAAACGAGCCCGCACCCACGGCTTCCGTTCACGGATGTCCACAAAAGCTGGTCGTGCCGTGATTAAACGTCGTCGCGCCCGCGGTCGAGTTCGCCTGACTCCTTCTCACTAGTAATCTCGCATGACCTTAAGCCTCTGGTTTCCCGACTTCGGGACGAGCAGAGGTTCGAGGGTACCTCTAATGCCTTTGTTCCGCGAAGAGTTATTTGTCGAATGGTCGATCAAAACCAGTCGAACAACGTCGTTAAATTGTGACCATTCGCGTCCAAATAACGCGGCTCTCCCAAACACCCATGTCCCTCCCCGCCGAATCCGTGACCGCATCAAATAGCTACACCCGCCAGCAACGATTGCTGAACGGTGTGCAGTTCGATCGTGTTTTTCGTAAGAACAACCGATCTTGCGACCAATTATTTATTGTACTCGCAACTCCTAATCAACTACCCTATGCGCGCCTCGGGCTTGCGATATCTCGCAAGGCTGCGGGAGACGCTGTACCGAGAAATCGCCTGAAACGACTCATTCGCGAAAGTTTTCGCACGTTGCCTGCGGACTACCCCGGGCTCGACTTCGTCGTAATGACCAAACAGGGCGCAGCGGCTCACGGGAACGACACACTATTAAAGAGTCTGGACAAACTCTGGGCTAGGATACAACAACAATGCGCAAAATAATCGTCGGCTTTATTCGACTGTATCAGGTAATTATTAGCCCCCTGCTTGGTCCTCGTTGCCGGTTTTATCCTGCGTGTTCTCATTACGCTGTAGAAGCTGTACAAGTTCACGGTGCAACGAAAGGCAGCTGGATGAGCTTTAAGAGAATTGTCCGTTGCCATCCACTAAACCCGGGCGGCGTAGATCTAGTGCCACAAGCGGATCCAAACACCCAAATAACTATAAAGAACAACACTCTTGTTAAAGGAGAGCAGACCCATGGATAATCGCGTTCTGATCTGGATGGCGGTTGCCATGATTTGGTTGCTCACCTATCAGGCGTGGCAACGTGACTACGGCCCACAGGCCGTGGCAGCTCCCATTGAGCAACCCACTAATGCAGTACCGTCTGTTTCCGACTCCATTGCTCCACCTGCTTTGGGTGGTGATGTAGTCGCTCAAAGTGGTGGCATTGCTCAACCGGTGCTTGATGAAGAGCCCAATACCAACACACCAAAAGTTCGTGTCGTTACCGACGTGTACGACCTTTACATAGACACTACCGGTGCGTCTATTCGCGAAGTGACACTGGTTAACTACCCAAAACGTAAAGACAAGCCAGAAGATAAAATGGTTTTGCTACAACCTGGTATTACCGCGTTGCAAACCGGGCTTCTAGCGACGGCCGGACGAGAAGCCCCTACACACGATTCTGTGTATAGCGCCGCTTCGCAAAGCTACGAGCTAAAACCTGGTGCCGATACCCTGGAAGTTACTATGAACTGGCAAGGCGACGGGGTGAGTGTCGACAAGACCTATGTGTTTACACGTGGTCGTTACAACATTGAACTCAAGCAAACCGTCACCAACATCGGTGACACGGACTGGTCGGGCGCTCAGTATTCCCAGTTGAAAGGTAACGCCGCGGGTACCAAGCGCTCGATGGTCGACGTCGACAGCTACTCGTTTGTTGGTTCGATTTTGTATGACGGCGAGAGCTACGAAAAATACACACTGAAAGATTTGGTCAAAGAACCTCTGGCATTTAGTGCTACCAATGGCTGGATTGCCAATATTGAACATCACTTTTTGTCAGCCGCCATTCCCCCGCGTGGTGAGGCCGTAAAGTATTCCTCGCGAACACCCAGCGATACCACCATGTTGATTAGCGCTGTAGCGCCAGTGCTGACAGTTGCAAGCGGTGCCAGTGTTAGCTATTCGCAGCAACTATTTGTTGGACCCAAGCTTCAGGACCAAATGGAACAAACAGCCGAAGGTTTGGAATTGTCGGTCGACTACGGTTTTCTAACCATTATTTCGCAGCCTATGTTCTGGTTGCTAAGAACCATTCACGGTTTCGTTGGCAACTGGGGCCTGGCCATTATTTTGCTAACAGTTCTAATTAAACTTTTGTTTTATCCGCTTGCCGAAAAAGCAGGCCGCTCAACGGCTAAAATGCGCACGGTGGCCCCGCGTCTGAAGCAAATTCAGGAGCGCTACAAAGACGACAAGCCGGCGCAAAGCAAAGCCATGATGGAGCTGTATAAGAAAGAAAAGATTAATCCGGCTGCAGGTTGCTTGCCGTTGGTGATTCAAATGCCCGTCTTTCTGGCGTTGTACTGGGTACTTATTGAAAGTGTCGAGCTGCGCCAGGCGCCCTTCTTTGGCTGGATAACCGATTTGTCCTCGCGCGATCCGTGGTTTATTTTGCCACTGATTATGGCGGGAGCGATGTTTTTGCAGACCAAGCTCAACCCGGTTTCGCCCGATCCGACCATGCAGAAGGTTATGACTTTCATGCCCATAATCATGTCGGTGTTCTTCATGTTCTTCCCGGCTGGCCTCGTGCTGTATTGGGTTGTGAACACAGTCTTGTCCGTGGCACAGCAGTGGCGCATCAACAAGGTGGTTGAACGAGGCGCTTAAAAACGGTCAATCTATCAGTGAAATTGATTAAACCCGGTGGCGCTATTGGGCTAATGTAGCGCCATGTTGCCGAATCCGATATTTTCTTTCACTCGAGCCAGCGAAGTTTTCGGAGCTTTTCTGGTTGTGGGGCTTACCTCATTCGGTGGCGCCATAGCGTATTTGGCGTATTTTCGCACCGAGTTCGTAGAGCGTCGTGCCTGTTTGCATAAATAAACGCAGACCTGTTCGGGTAGTGTTACGACTGCGAACAGCTTGTGTGTGCGGTAGACAATGGTGTCTTTACCGCAAGAGTTGCTACGTCGGTGCAGTACCGACACTGCTGTTTGTGATTGCTGAATTGAAAGAGAAATTCCTATGGCCAAGCCCGAAGGTCGGTCCCCAGAAGGACGACACATAGTAAAACGACTGCCCAAACGCGCCGAGTACGACCGCGAAACCATTAACGCGATTCTTGACGAAGGCATGATTTGTCACGTGAGTTTTGTGGTTGATGGCCAGCCTTTCATGATTCCTACTATTCATGCGCGCGATGGTGACCACGTATTGCTGCACGGTCTTAAAGGTGGACGCATGCTCAAACATTTGGAAGCGGGCCACGACGTTTGTATTGCCGTAACGTTGCTCGACGGTTTGGTGCTGGCTCGATCGGCATTTCATCATTCGATGAACTATCGTTCGGTTGTGTTGTACGGCAAGGGACACGAAATTACTGAGCCCGACGCAAAAATGGCCGCGATGAAACGCTTTGTCGACCATCTAACGCCAGATCGTTGGGACTACCTGCGCCCTGTAACCGACAAAGAAATTAAAGCCACCAGTATTGTGGCTATTTCTATGGATGACGTAGCAGCGAAAGTGCGTACGGGTCCTGTGTCTGATGACGAAGAAGACTACGTATTACCTATCTGGGCCGGCGTTATGCCGCTGTCTACAGTCGCAAGTAAGGTGGAAGACGACTCAAGACTTAATGAGGGCGTTAGTCAGCCCGATCACGTGCAGAACTTTGATCCGGCAAACAGGAATGGGAATTAGGTGGCGGGAAAATGTTGAGATTGACTCGACTGTCTCGCGCTTTTTGTTAAGTGATGTGACAGGACGTATTCTGAGGAATCAGCTAGCGTACTGAATGTTATTGCGAACATGAATGTTTTTGGAGTGATTGATGGAAGAAACCCGACTGCTAATTCCTTTCTTTGGCATGTTGATGCTTACAGTGCTGGTGTGGGTGTACATGTATATTCGCCGAATCGGCTATATGGTGAAAAACAATATTCCGGCGCGGGCGGGATCGACACCGCAGAAAATGAAGGCTGTGTTGCCTGAACACATCCAAAATCCGGCGAACAACTTTAATCACCTGTTCGAAGTGCCTGTGCTCTTTTACGTTATCGTGCTGTATTTGTTGTGGGCGGGCCAGGTAGATCAGATCCACGTTGTGTGTGCCTGGTTGTTTTTTTTGCTACGCGCAACCCACAGCGCAATTCATTGCACCGTCAATGTAGTGATGGCTCGGTTCGTCGTTTACGTACTGTCGTGTCTGGCGCTATGGATAATGTTGGTGCGAGCAGCGCTTGCGCTAAACTAATGGGTTGTTAGATCATTACTTGAGCCTGTAGAGGAAAGAATATAGCGATGAAACCCAGACTGACAATCCCTCAAGCCATGGAGAGACTGGCCGCGGCGGAGACGCCGTTTGATCGCGTTTTCGCGCACGGTAGTCTGGAAGTTGAAATTTACGCGCCTAAGGGTGAGGACCATCAAACTCCCCATACCCGGGACGAGCTGTACATCATTGCTTCCGGGAATGGGTTTTTCGTCCACGAACGTGTGCGTCACCCGGTCGAAACCGGGGAGGTTTTGTTTGTTCCGGCCGGAGACACCCACCGATTTGAAGATTTTAGTGACGATTTCGCCACGTGGGTGGTATTTTATGGGCCTGAAGGTGGAGAAAAAGAGCCATAGTTATGACCGGAACCAATCCATCCGCCGGGGTTCAAACCGGAGGTACATGCGATTTTAGTGACGGGGTACGATGTTGAACACTTCTGTTAAGCTTGCCGGGGTCCTGGTTGGTCTTTGTGTGACCAAGCTTGCGGCCGCCGAACCCTATCTCGGTAAATTGTCCGAGTACGTGAACGCGCCGCTAGTGGTTGACGCACAAATTCAGAAAATTGAATTTACGCCCGAAATTCGTTCATTGACGGATAAATTGACCGAAAATCTGCAAAAAAACTCCGATTGGTTTAAGCAATACTCCAGCCAGCTTACACCAGGCGAGCGTATTCCCTACCACCCGAACATGGGTTTGACCGAGTCTCAGTACCAGCAACTTCTGGGTGGCGAAGAGCGAAAACGGCTAACGCCGACCGGCGGCACCCGTCTTTCGTTCGATTGGCGCGCTGATGATGTGCTTACTATTTCCGGCCTACCGGACGAAGCACCGTTTGATTCTCTCCTTTATGAGGGCGTGTCTGATTCGCTATTAACCAGTTTCGGCACCCTCACCGGGAGTATTTCGGCTAAAGGCGAACTTGGCGGCGACCATTCTACAGGTTGGGAAGGTCGCTTGTGGGCCACCGAGCGTAAAGACGACAAGGGCCAACTGTCCATCGTCTATGTCATTGGTGAACTTGATGAAAGTAACCGCGGCGTATTCATTCACGAGATTAAAGGCGTGGTGGATGATGTGGTTGTTGAGCATCACTATATGTTGATGTGGAAAAGATAGGTTTTTAGGGGGGCTAAGCCCCCAAACCTCCCTAACGGGTGGCTTCGCCTCCCACACCTCCCTCCGTAATTTTTTCGTCTCTTTGTCTCTTACTTTTCGTAAGTTGGATGTTTCGGCCTGCGCTTCTCCTTAGGAGATGCGGTCGGGTGATGTTGCTATATCCTGAGATGTTTTTTTGACCTACCGAGAGTTCCGGTCTGGCACCAACTAGGCATTAATTCTATTTTTTTCATCGGCTTATAATTTTATTATTATCGATGAACGTATTTGTATTCCTTTTGCGCAGTACTTAACAAGAACGGACGAAATGACTTCGTCCATCCATAGAAAAATTTGCTACTCATTTTTTTCAAGTACTTGCAAAGGACACGATCATGAAAACTAAATTAGCCAGTCTGCTTCTGACTTGCGCGGTGGTGCTTGGCACCACCAGCCCCGCTATTGCCGACGACCCGAGTGCTCGTAACACCCGCATTGTTGGTGGCACAACTGCACCGACTGCGGCCTATCCCTGGATTGTTGCCCTTGCGGGCACCACTGCCGATGCGCAATTTTGCGGTGCTAGCCTGATTGCGAAGCGCTGGGTACTTACCGCATCTCATTGTGTCGATGAGGCGACCGCGTCAGACGTATTTGCCTATGTCGGTATTCACGACCTCAACAACCCAAGTGGTCAACGCATTGCCGTTAAACGTATTATTTTGCATCCTACCTGGGTATCAAACTTTTCAGATATCGCTCTGTTGGAACTTGCCGAAGATGCGACGGCTACTCCGGTGAAACTGGGTGACCCTGCTGCGATGACTCAAATCGGCGTGGGCACAACTTTGACGGTTGCCGGGTGGGGATTGACCACAGACGGTGGTAACGCCTCAAACACTCTTAACCACGTTGAAGTACCTTTGGTCGATCATGCTGTTTGTCACGCCGCCTTTCAGGTTGAAAACAATGAAATCACGTCAGAAATGATTTGTGCCGGAGCTGTTGAGGGACTTCGAGATTCTTGCCAGGGTGATAGCGGTGGCCCATTGGTTGCTCAAGTCGCTGGCGAGTGGACACAATTTGGTGTAGTTAGCTTCGGTGCAGCTGCCGGTTGCGCCGCTCCTAACTTTTACGGTGTTTACGCCAGCGTTCCTGTTTTCAATAACTGGGTCACTCAGCACATTTCATCGGTATCAATGGATGACTCAACAAACTTTGGTCCGGCGATTCAAGGTCGCATGACATCGAAAACTCTTGTCGTCACCAACCATTCACAGGAAGCCGTTAGCTTGAGTAATTTTGCCGTGAACGGAACGAACGCAGGAGATTACGCCGTCGGCACCAACACCTGTGATGCAAACACCCTGGCCCCATCGGCCCAGTGCACAGTGACCGTAAACCTGACCGCAACCGCAGCTGGAACACGCACTGCGCAACTGTCAGCGACAACAACATCGAGTACGACCACCGGCACACTAAACAGCGCCCTAAGTGGAGAGAGTCTTGCTACCGCTAACTTCGCCACTGAACTGGACAACACTGCTTTGACTTTTTATACCGGCGGTAACGCGGCATGGGCTACTGAAAACGGCTCAAGCCAAGCGGGTGGCTCTTCTGCGCGCGCAGGCCAAATCACCGATGGGCAATCATCCGTTATCATGACTACAGTACAAGGTCCCGGCACACTAACTTTTAACTGGCGCACTTCTTCCGAAGCACAAGACGTTGTTGATGTGTTCCTGGGAGACACCCGCGTCGACAGCCTGTCGGGTGAGATTAGCGACTGGATCGAGCGCACCATCGCAATTCCAGCAGGCTCCCACGCGGTTTACTGGCGCTATGCCAAGAATGGCATGGTAAGTGAAGGTTCGGATACGGCCTACCTGGATAATGTCCGGTTCAATGCCCAGACACCGGCACCCACTCCTACTCCAGCGCCAACTCCAAGATCAACACCAACTCCGGTTCAGCCGTCGGCAGCCACTGGCGGCGGCGGTGGCGGCGGTGCTACCGGGTTGGAATTTCTCGGTCTGCTGGCAGTTGCCGGACTACGCCGAAGAAAGCGCTAGGTTTTTTTCCTAATGCAAAACGAAATCCACTATAAAGTAAAGAGCGTTGCCCGGTTATACCGGGCAACGCTCTTTGGAGGCACTATGAATAACTTAAAATACGCACTTGCGCTACTGATGACAATGACACTGATCGCCTGCTCTGTAACAGGCTCTGCCAGTGACGAAAAACCCCTTGAGGTGCTGCACGGCCTTAAATTTGAAAAAGGAATGATTGAACTTAACGTTACCAGCAACGGCTGTACCAAACCGGAAGACTTCGATGTACACATGAGCCGCAATAATGGTATTCAAACCCTGGCAATTTCACGTAGTAAAGCTGATGTTTGTCGAAAGATGCCCCACCAAAAGACCGTGCAATTGAAGTCACCCGCACTCGTAAGTGGTGTGCCGGTGCGGGTACTCAATCCGTTTTTTGAAGCACGGACAATCAAACGACAGTAGTGAAAATCAATTAGTTGCTACATCCGATGGGCGGTGGTGACGCGTCCACCACCGCCAGCAGGCCCCGCCTTCGTTGGATATTCTGGTTGCCGCACTCATCATGGTGATATAGGAGACGTACTCTAGCCCGGAGTATTGCTGCTGAAGAGTAGAGGTTTGAAGGTCGAAAAATAAAGCAAGAACCGGAGCCCCCGCTAAGGGTCCAAGGGCTTAGTCCTCGTAATTGGCTATTGCTTGTTCAATATATTTAACCGCCGTGTCTCTATCGCCCCATTCCACAACCTTCACCCATTTATTGGGTTCGAGTGCTTTGTACTGTTCAAAGAAGTGAGCGATTCGGTGCAACATAATTTCGGGTAGGTCGTCACAGCTGTGCACGGTGTCGTAGTACTTGGTGAGTCTATGACTCGGCACGGCGATGATCTTTTCGTCCATGCCAGCTTCATCTTCCATAACAAGTACACCAACCGGGCGAGCGTTAACTATGCAGCCAGGAACCAGCGGACGGTTGCCTATGCACATGACATCGATTGGGTCACCGTCGTCCGACAACGTGTGTGGAACGAAACCGTAGTTACAGGGATATTGAGTAGCTGTATATAAGAAGCGATCTACCATGAGTGCGCCGCTGTCTTTGTCCATCTCGTATTTAATGGGCTCGCCGCCAAGAGGCACTTCTATGATTACGTTGACGTCTTCGGGCGGATTGTAGCCAATTTCGACTTTATCGATGTTCATAGGTCTGGTTCGTCCCTGTAAGTGAAGGCGTGATTATACGCGATAAAGCCTTGCTGCACCCCTTTAGCCTGATTCAACGCCCGATTGAAAACGTCTGTTGGATGCCCATTTTGTACCAACGAATAAACATAAGTAGCGCCGAGCTAACTTAATACGCCCGTGTTTTCACATAAGCGAACGCAAACCCCTTATTAAATAGTACTAAACAGGAAGGCGGTTACGTTTCTGTGAAAATGGACACTACATTTTTCAGTGGTTTTGCGCAGTATTGCTACGTGCCCATAGAAGGGCGCAACTATTTTTAATGCAAACACATATGGAAATCGCTCACATGGTTGTATCGAAAAAAATTACGTCTTTGGTATTGGTGGCATTGGGTGCTTTAGCACTCATGCACTTCCAAACCAGCGAGACCTTAAATCCACCGGCTTTCGTTGCCTCTGCTGATGTTTCAGTAGATGCGGTCACTGTGCCTTTTAGCGAGGCTCACATTGAGCAATTGGTAAGCGAAGCAGTGGAGCTTGATTATGTTGAGACGGAATCGAACGTGATTCCGCTAGACACAAACAGCTACACGCCCGAGTTCTTGCCGTTACCTGCGATAGCTGACCGCCTTTGGCGCGAAGACGACGTTAGTGATGCGTTGGAAGATTCAACGCCTGATTCAGCTGCCGACGGTGGCGCTCAGTCTTTAGCCTGGACAACTCCACTGCCTGCTGGCTACAAGAGCGTCATTCTGGAGTTTGACAACGTTGAAGCTCGCAAGAACCTGTCTGCGAAACTCGACGCCGTTGGCGGCCAGCTAGTACATCAGTATCACCACATGCCATTTAGCACAGTTCGCGTACCTGAGCACGTAGTGGACCAAATCGCTGGCATCGTAGGCGCCAAGCTTGCTAAAGCTGACGAAGAAATTGTGTTTGCATCTGATTCTTCTAAAGGCACCATGGGCCACCCTTCAGAAACTTACGGTGTAGCCATGCCTGTGAGCGGAAACTTCGGTGTCGCAGTGCTCGACTCAGGTGTTGATGATCACTCCGATCTTGCAGTCGATCGCCACGTGAACTTTACAGTTCCTTACACGGACTGGAGCGGTAGCAAGGTTGACCGCAAAATGACGTTGAGCTACATCTTTGATGAAGACGGTGGTACCACTGTTTTCGATCGAGCGATTAAGCCTACCGCTTCTGTTCACATGACGTACCTGCACAGTACCGCTGGTAAGCACCCTGAGAGTATTCCTTCTTCAATCATGCGATCTACCGAAGACGGCATCGTCACGGAACTTGACCTTCAGAACAACTGGTCTCAAGACGTTGTAATTCACCTTATCAATGAAAAAGGTAAGCGTGTTCGACTCAAGAAGATCCTGCGTAAAACTCGCTGGAAATTCCCATCGAAAAGGAGCTACAAATACTCGATTACTGACAACTCTGGTTTGACCGAGCTTGCTGTTATTTCCGACCAGAATGCTGAAGTACCGGTGCAGGTCAACGGTCCTTTGATCGACTGGGACAATCAAAGCATGTCTGTACGCGGTGGTGGTTTCATGTCGGCAGCCGGTTACGGTGAAGTGATTAACCAATGTGCTTTAATCAAGAGGTTCAGCCTGGAAGCCTGGGTTGACAGTCCCGGGTTCCAAAACACTCAGCCTTACTTGCACACGTACGGTAGCAGTAGTTCGGTCGCTGGTTACTACCAGGCGCTTCGCGATCCTTCAGCTGACCAGGTGATCTTCGCCTCATCGAGTGTAAACAACACTAACTTTGAGCTACGCGAAACTGGTACTGGTTACGTCTTTGTAGTTAGCGACGGTAGTGGTCAAAGTTACGAAGCCGTTGTTAACACTACTTTACCTCAGGGAACCAAAATGCATCTGGTTGCTGCGGTCAACTATAGAAACGTTACTTTGTACCTCAACGGTCAGGAAGCGGCTACTGTCTACATGGGTGACACCATTAAGAACTGGGACCGTAATGCTCCATTCACCTTTGCTTTTGGTCGCGAATCAACAGCAGCTTGGGGTGGTAACATTCATGCCCTGAACATCTACTGTGACGAACTTAGTGATAGTGAAGTCCAAACCAAGTTCAACGAAGGTGCGGACGCTGTTAAATCTAACCGGGATCCTAAAGGTCACGGTACCCACGTTGCCGGCATCATCAGCGGTAGCGGAGCCGACTCCGGTGGAAACATCGTGGGCGTCGCTCCTGGTATCAGTGTGTTTGACCTTCGAGTACTTGATCACGAAGGTAAAGGTTCAACGTCACGCTTGTTGGCCGCTCTTGACTGGTTAATTAGCTACGGCGTAGACGCTGGTATTAAAGTGGTTAACATCTCCATGGGTAAATCAGTAGATGGTCCTGCTGCTGAAGATCCGCTGGTTATCGCGGTTGATAAGCTGGTTGAGCAAGGCATCACTGTAATTGCTTCTGCAGGCAACCACGGCAAACTGGGTAATTTCTACATCACAAGCCCTGGTATTTCGCCTAACGTTATTACTGTAGGTTCCGTAACTGATAACAGTACTGGCGATAACTTTGCAGATGACTACGTATCGAGTTACTCCTCAAAAGGACCGACACTTTACGATCACTACCTGAAGCCCGACTTGCTGGCGCCTGGTAACCGTGTGGTTGCAGCCAGTTCTTACGAGAACATGATTACAACGGCTCAGCCAGAACGTGCAGTGAACTGCATGAGCGCTAACTGCAAAGCCAAGTACATGGAGCTGTCTGGTACCAGTATGTCAGCGGCTGTTGCAACCGGCGCTGCTGTTCTGATGTTGTCGCAGGATCCAACACTTAATCCAGCCACAATCAAAGCGCGCATGATGAAGTCGGCGCGCAAGATTGAC